>DASXLB010000033.1 GCA_036496585.1 Vicinamibacterales bacterium | reverse complement strand
GTCGCCGGCGATCTCGAACAGCGAGACTTGATAGTGCTGCGCCGCGGGGACGGCGAAGGCGTCAATGCCTTTTTCCAGCGTCTGCACGTCGGCCGTCCAGGCGTCGGTCAGCAGCGCGCGATGGGACTTTTCCCGATATGGACTTGGACTTCTGACCATGAATGACCTGCCTTCGATGTCGCTGGCGCCGCTCAGTCGTGGAGCACGACGCTCAGCAAGGAACTGTTGATCTTGAGCGGGAGCTCGCCGTCGTACTCGATGAACCCGAGCTTCTTGAACTTGTTGAGAAAGAAATTGACCCGCGATCGCGTCGTTCCGATCATCTCGGCGAGCGTCTCCTGCGAAATCCGCGGCACGACGCGGACCGGCCTATCCTGCTTGCCGTAGCGCGCCAGCAGCAGGAGCGCGCGGGCAAGCCGCTTCTCGCTCGAGTTGAAGAGCTGATCGATCAGGTCCTCTTCGATTCGCAGGTTTCGCCCGAGCATGTGCGAGATGAAGCGGTCGGACATCGCGTGTTGCGTGTGCAGCAGCCGGACCATTTCCTCCTTGCGGACCATCAGGACAACCGTCGGCGTGATCGCCGTCGCGCTGCCCATCCGGAGCGGCTGCCCGGCGAGGCAGCCCTCGCCGAAGAAATCGGTCGGACCGAGCATCGCCACGACGGCTTCGCGGCCGCTCTTCGACATCACCGACAGCTTGACCCCGCCGGACCGGATGTACATCACGTGCTGGCTTTGATCGCCCTGCGTGAAGATCGTCTCGCCGCGCGCAAATTCGACCACCGTCTTGGGCACGCCCGACGATGTGAGAAAGGTCTGCACGTCGAAGAGGGGCAGAGCTCTCGCCGCATCGCGAACCAGTTTCCGAGCCATGGTCGAGCCTGTCACGGATCGGCCGGGCGGTGCTGTGCCGAACAGCACACCCTCGCCATGGCGGTGCGCTACGGCATGGCGGTCGAGGATGAAGTGTGAATCCGGCGTCGATTCGGACTGGTAGACTTCCGAGGCGACGAGCGGCGCATCCGCCGGTTTGATCGCCGACTATTTTCAACTCGCAGGCAACCTTAACTTGACGTTGTTGCCGACTCGACGTTTCCCCCATGTCGGGTTGGGCAACGAGCGATTTTGAAACGTCGCGAGGCATCAGGGAGGCAGATCGGTCCGTTTGGTCTTCGCCGGCTGACGGCCAAATGCACTCGTCGTATCGTTCCGTTCTAAACAGTACATACGCGAGCATAGGCAAACTGGAGGATACGCCGTAAGAGGGATGCCATGCCGAAGTCCGCAGTCCTACATGCCGCACGCGAAAGACAGGGGCGGCTCCGACGCGCCGAACTGCCGAATGCAATCGAAGGGCAAATCGCGGAAATCTGTCGTGATCTCGCCCTGCAGACAAAGCGGATGCGCCAACTTCAAGAGCAGGCAGATGAGTTGCGCGCCGTGATTCGCCAGTGGGCCGGCGGGGCCGACGCCGACGTCGCGCCGGACTAACTAATCGTGGAGGACAACGCCGAGAAGGGACATGTCGACCTTGAGATCTCCGTTGTATTCGATGAACCCAAGGTCCCTGAACTTGTTCATGAAGAAGTTGACGCGCGAACGCGTCGTCCCGACCATCTCTGCAAGCGTTTCCTGCGAGATCTTCGGGATCCGCCGTTTCGGTCCCTCCTGCTCCGCGTAGCGCGCCAGCAGTAGCAACGTCCGCGCCAACCGCTTTTCGCTGGAGTTGAAGATATGATCGACGAGGTCCGCTTCGATGCGGATGTTCCGCGTCAGCATGTACGAAATGAACCGTTCCGAGAATGTCGGCTCGTCGCGCAGGAGTCGAAGCATCGCACCCTTCTCGATGATGAGCACGGTTGTCGGGATCGTCGCAGTGGCTGTTCCGATCCGAACCGATTGACCGGTTAGCGCACCTTCCCCGAAGAAGTCCCCCGGCCCCAACATCGCCACCACCGCTTCTTTGCCGGTTCGTGACAGCACTGAAATCTTAATGCTGCCCTTCTGAATATACATGACGTCGTCGCTCGGGTGGCCCTGCGCGAAGACGAGTCTCCCCGTGGGAAATGTCTTCACGCGCCGTGCGACACCTGCGGTCGTGAGGAAGGCTTCGGCGTCGAAGGCCGGCACGTTCGCGCCTTGCTGAACGCGTCGTGGTTTCGCTCTGGGCATCGGGACCGAGCGAATTATCTCACGCTAGGCGGGGGGGCAAAACGACGTCCGATCCCTGGATGCGGATTGAGAGCGACTACGGCACGGCACGGCGCGGGTTGGGTTGATCAACGCATGACCGATAAGGGTTTCGGCTTCATTGCCACTGCCGAAGGCACTGAATATTTCTTCCATCGGTCCGCCTGCGCGGGGACGCAGTTCGACGACCTGAGCGCAGGCCAGACGGTCTCATTTACCATCGGGCAAGGTCCGAAGGGTCCCCGCGCCGAGAACGTCAACGTGCGCTAACCTCTCACGCATCGTGCAGGTGTCGACCGTCGTAGGCGCTGAAGGCGCCGTGCTCGACCGTGTTTTGGATGCGACGTATCCGGCCTCGTCCCTAGGCCTCAGTCGAGAGGCATTCGCCACACTTGATGCCGCGCTTGGGAAAACTCCGTGGGCACGTGGTCATCAGCGTCGGTATGCGCTCATCCGAGGAGCCGACATCCTGGCCAGCGCGCAGCGGTGCGATCTCTGCGGAACGCTTGGTGAGCAGGCGCTGCGGATCTGCGGGATCGGTGCACTGTGGAGTGACCCAGCACATGGCGATGCCGTCCACGCTCGCGTACTCGTTGAGCGCTTGGTCGACGACGCGAGGCGAGACGGAGCTGATCTCGCAGTGGTCTGTGCATCACCGGCATCGACCATGCCAATGCTCGACGGGTTCGCAGTGGTCCCGACGCACGATGTCGAATTGAACGTCGCAGAATCGTCACGATACGGTGCGCCGATGACGCTGGTACGGGGCGGTGAGGACCGGGACCTTGCCGCCATCGTGGCGATGGGCCAGGCTCGCGCGAGTCGATATCGATTTCATCTCGAACGGGACGCTGACCTCGTCAAGTACGCGATTACGAAGAAGCGGTTGCTCGCCGGGCTAGGAATTTCCGGCGTCCGTCAACTCCTGTTCGTTATCGCTGAAGAAGGCATCACAGCGGCGGCATACGCAGTCATCAGCATCGTTAATGGCAGTTGGACGATCGAGGAATGCGGCGACCGTGACACCTCGGGGGCGCGTGTGGGGGCCATCCTGCAGGCCCTGATCGCGCGGGAACCCGTCGAGCGGCGGCCTGTCATTCGTGGATGGTTGCCCCCCGGATTCGTGCCGCCGCAAGTCACGATTGTGTCGACGCAACCGGCCGCCGAGATCTTGTTCGCACGTCCCCTTACCGTAGCACTGGACAGGCTCGCACTGTTCTCCGACGACGTGCTGTACTGGCGGAGCGATTTTCTCTGATGCGGTGACGCAGACATCCGATCCTTCCGAAAAGGCCTGACTCCACCATCCTGTTCATAACAGAACATCGCCGGTCCTCCGCTCCGCATACATTGGAGCGGCATCGCTGTTCCGAGACCTGATCGTTCCGCCTTCTGCTTACAACGCTCGGCGTTTCTCGAAGGTGAGTGCTGTCATCGTCCTAGGCGGCGCCGCGTTCGGTTCAGTCGCGGAGCGACTGCCGGACACCAAGAGTCCGTAATCACATCCGCGGTCGATGCGCCCGGCGGAGCGCCACTGGCGCTTTGGTTGGCAGCGGTCCACACGTTCATGCCACTTAAGGAGTTATCAGCCATGCAGGTCAGACCACTTCACGATCGGATCCTGGTTCAGCGCCTCGAAGAAGGTGAACAGCAGGTCGGCGGGATCATCATTCCGGACTCCGCGAAAGAGAAACCACAGCGGGGCACGGTCGTTGCCGCGGGTGCGGGCAAAGTGAACGACGAGGGCAAGCGCGTCGCAATGGACGTCAAGACAGGCGACACCATCCTGTTCGGCAAGTACTCCGGTCAGGACATTAAATTTGACGGCGTGGACTATCTGATCATGAAGGAAGACGACGTGCTGGCGATCGATGCGGACGTGGCCGCTGTTGCCGACAAGAAACGCTGACCACATTCGCAACCAGAGGTAACAGACATGGCTAAGGACATTACATACGGCGATGCGTCGCGCCAGGCAATTCTCCGCGGTGTCAACGCACTCGCGAACGCGGTCAAGGTGACGCTCGGGCCCAAAGGGCGCAACGTCATCATCGGTAGCGCGTACGGATCGCCCACGATCACGAAAGACGGCGTGACCGTGGCGAAGCAAATCGATCTGAAGAATGCGCTCGAGAACATGGGCGCGCAGATGGTCAAGGAAGTCGCAAGCAAGACGTCGGACGTTGCCGGAGACGGCACCACCACGGCCACCGTGCTGGCCCAGGCCATCTATCGTGAGGGCGCCAAGAACGTCACGGCCGGCGCGAATCCCATGGCGATCAAGCGCGGCATCGGCCAAGCCGTCGAGGCCATCGTGGCGTCTCTCAAAACGCAGGCCAAGCCCGTGAGCGGCCCGATGATCGCCCAGGTCGGGACAATCTCGGCCAACCATGACGAGACGATCGGCCGCATCATCGCCGAGGCCATGGACAAGGTTGGCAAGGACGGTGTGATCACCGTCGAAGAAGCGAAGACGCTCGACACGACGCTCGACATCGTGGAGGGCATGCAGTTCGACCGCGGATACCTGTCCCCGTATTTCGTGACTGATCCGGAGCGCATGGAAGTGGTCCTTGAGAATCCGGTCATTCTCATTCACGAGAAGAAGATCAGCTCGATGCAGGTTCTCCTGCCGATGCTGGAACTCGTCGTGCAAGCCGGGCGGCAGCTGCTCATCGTCGCGGAAGACCTCGAAGGCGACGCATTAGCCACGCTTGTCGTCAACAAGCTGCGGGGAACGATCAAGGTCGCAGCGGTAAAGGCACCGGGCTACGGCGATCGACGAAAGGCCATGCTCGAAGATCTCGCCATCCTGACCGGCGGCAAGGCGGTGACCGAGGACCTCGGTATCAAGCTCGAGTCCATCACGCTGGATGACCTCGGCCAGGCAAAGAAGGTCACGATCGACAAGGACAACACGACCATCATCGAGGGCGCCGGGACCGCGACGGCCATTGAAGGGCGCGTCAAGCAGCTCCGCGTCCAGGTCGAGGACACGACCTCGGACTACGACCGCGAGAAGCTGCAGGAACGTCTCGCCAAGCTCATAGGCGGCGTCGCCATCATCAAGGTCGGTGCGGCAACCGAGACCGAGATGAAAGAAAAGAAAGCCCGCGTCGAAGACGCGATGCACGCCACCAAGGCTGCGGTCGAAGAAGGCATCGTACCGGGAGGCGGCGTGGCGCTGCTGCGGGCCGCGACTGCGCTCAAGGTGCTGACGCTCGACGGTGACGAACAACTCGGTGTCGCCATTGTCGCGAGAGCTATTGAGGAGCCGCTGCGCTGGATCGCAACCAACGCGGGCCACGAGGGCGCGATTGTCGTGCAGCGCGTCAAGGACATGAAAGGCGAAGAAGGCTTCAACGCGCAGACCGAGCAGTATGAAAACCTCGTCACGGCGGGCGTGATCGATCCGGCGAAGGTCGTTCGGTCAGCACTGCAGAACGCCGCGTCGATTGCGTCGCTGCTGCTGACGACCGAAGCAGTCATCTCGCAGAGTCCGGACGCCGACAAGGGCGCCGCGATGCCTGGCGCTGGCATGGGCGGCGGCATGTACTGACGTGGGATCACTGGCGGAACTACTCGGGACCGGGGAGCGGCAGACGCTGGACTTCTTTTTCCAGCGTCTGAAAGAGGTGTCCGAACCCACCGTCGTTCACCAGGAGCTGCTGTACAACGCCAGTGTGCTCGCGCATTACGCTCGGGTCTCCACACACTCGGCGGTCGATTTGGCGACGCCGGCGACGCTCGGCGAGGTGTTCGAGCATTTTGTGTTCGACACGAGCCTGCGCAACGACGGCGCGATCATGGAAGCCGCGGGCGGCCAGTGCCTGCTGCTCGCCGGCTTCTTTCAGGACCAGATGTGCCGCCGACACGACATCCGCTGGTACGCCGGCCTGGGCGCGGGATTCTTCAGCCAAGCGGCCGCTCTGGAAAGGTCGCCGCAGAAAGCCCGTCTGCTGACCGCGATTGCTGCGGGGTTTGAGCCGTGGCGGCAGCGACACGCGCGCCTACGACGGGAGCTCCGCGATCAGCCGTACCTGCTCAAGGTGGATCCTTGAGGTCCGCGCCACGTATTCCAAGGCGGACTCGAGGCGCGTCCGCTACTTGAAAACAGCAGATCTCTCCATCCGCTCCTCCGCGCAGAATCGCGTGCCTCATCAATCACGGCGCTCGAAGGCGACGGTTCGGGCGGCGAGATTCGGTGTGGCCGTGCGCCCTGCTTCGACCCATGCTTCAGAGTGCCGGCTCGCACGCACGGCAACGCCGTCCACCAATCGCGCTCCGGGGATGCCGACGCGGGCCGTGCAAACCCCAGCAACGGCTCCATCTGCTCGAATGTGAGCACGACGATGGAGGCAAAGCGATGTTCCAGGTACGTGTAGAGCGACAGGTAATCGGCGGGAACACGGGGGCGCCGCTCCTGCCCCATTTGGAAAATGCGGGTTGGGCGTTCTGCAGCTGGCGCCGCACGGCGCCACCACGTCCGTACCGGCCCAAGCAGGGTTGTCCCATTCGTCATCTTGTGCTGTCGTCCATGCGAGGCACGTTGTGTGTGTCGGAGGAACTGATGGCGGTGACCGCCGTCGTGTCAATGGTCTCGTCGGCCCAGGGTGTCTTCGGCAAGACGGGACGATCTCGCCGCCACGAACGAGGTATCACTGCACGTGGAATGACGACGACTGACGCAATGGCCACAGCGACTGCCAGTACGATCGCCGCCACGGCCATCGTCAGGACCGTAGCCGCGACTGCTACGCCGGCGCGCGTCGCGAAACTCCGTGATGCGTCGGTCGAACAGCTGCTCAATGCGGACGGATTCGTCATCGCCATGAACGACGTCGGCCACCGCCATGCGTATCCTTCGCGCGTCCGCTTCGAGATCGGAGAGGGTGACCTGAGCTCCTATCAACGTGCGGCTGATGACGCTGACGATGTGCAATCGAGAACAGCGGTTGCGTACGCAGCCCCGTACACTCAGAGCATGAAGACCGAATATGTGAAACCAGCGTTGATGGCGGCCTGGGTTGTTGCCGTCGGCGCTCTCGGCTACGCGTCGGGCACCTCATCCTTCGCAGGGTGGGCGATTGTTGCGGCGCTGTCGTTGGTACCGCCCGCAATCATGGTGCGGCTCTGGAGGGTGCCCTCTCCGTCCATGTCCGAGAGCATTCGCGAAGTGCTTCGCTGACGTGATCGGTTGCGCCGTTGCACAAGGCGGCGTGCAATTCGGGTTCACAGCACGGCCGGGCCGCAGTGTTAGGTGTGGTCGTGTCCGCCAAAACAATCCGCTACAACGATGTCGATGGTGTGAACTGGTGGACAACCAGCCGAGAACGTGCCGAGGCGACGCAATCGTGCAGGCTTAGGGTTGTCCCGGCCATAAGGACGGACTGCGGCGAACGGTCGCCTGAACAGGATCGCCGGGGCGCGTCTGTGCCGCATTGCACACGACCCCTGAACAACGATGCTCGCGTCCTGAACGCGCACTCGGTCGCCACGTTCCTTCATCGTCAACCGGTGGGCCAATGGCTGCATCTGAAAGGCTGTAAATGCCAAGTGGATCGCCAGAGCGATGGTCACTATGGCCACTGCCGCAAATCCACGGTCCCGGCGGAGCATCCGTGCTCCGTAGCGCACGTCCGATCGGACTCCCGCGCATTCGAGCCAGTTCATGCGCCTCTCCACCCGGTCTGATCGAAGCGGGCAAACTCTGGCGCTGATGGGTTGTTGGCGCGCCCGGCAGGACTCGAACCTGCGGCCCCGAGCTTAGAAGGCTCGTGCTCTATCCAGCTGAGCTACGGGCGCCTGTCCCCATAGTACGACGAACGCCGCACCCCTAATGCACCCCCAGAATCGATGCTCGGTCGCGACCCGGGGAAATTCGGGCGGAAATCGCTCGCGGAATGGAAGGCCCTTGCCTTAGAAGGCCGGTGCTCTATCCAACTGAGCTACGGGCGCGTGGGGTGATTGTAACAAGGCAGCGAGGTCGTCGTAGGGCAACCGCGCGCCGGCCTACGACTTGTCGAATCCCCACCGCCCGGCGCCCCGCGCCGCGATATAGAGGAACGCGAAGCAATAGAGCACCGTCACCTCCCCCATGTTCTGGATCGGCCAGAACGCGCGCGGGTAGTGCTGCAGGAAATAGGCAAACGCCATCTCGCCGCTGGCGATGAACGCCGCCAGATGGGTGAAGGCGCCGACCGCGATCAGCGGCCCGCACACCACTTCGATGAACGCCGCCGCGCCTAGGCGCGAGGCGAGCGGCACGAGCCGGCCGCCGAAGAGGCCAAACTTCTGCAGTCCATGGCACAGGAACAGCATCCCGAACACGAAGCGGAACAGCGGATAGACGTAGGCTGCGATGCGTTCGTACGACATGCCTGCAGTGTACGGTCGTACAGAGAGCTCCGAAAGTACGGCAGAGTCGGGCTCGAGAAGATCTGCGTCCCGCGTAGCTAGGCGTGACGCCATGGCGCGCGCCATACAGCTCCGAGGGCATGCGATCGCCGTATTCGTTCGAGCCCGACGAACCCCAGTACTTCGCGGACGCGCGCCTCCGCCTCGACGGGCGATCTGCTCCGGCGTCAATACGGCCTATGATGCCGCAGGTTGACGGCGTCGCGGAGGAGGAAGTCATGAATCGACGGGAGTTCGTGCGGCTCGCCGGCGCCGCCCTGCCGGCAGGCGCGCTGGCCGAGACGATCGTTGCGGCGCAGGTGGCGCGGGCGCCCGCCGCCGCGGGTTCGTCCGCGGCGGGGAAGGCAAGGATGAAGGTCGGCACGCAGCACGGCCACGCCGATGCCATTCTCCGCGCCTGCGCGGCGTTCGGCGTCGAGAACATCTGCAGCGGGCTGCCATCAGCGAAGCTGGACGAGGCGTGGTCGGTCGACGGACTCGCGAGGCTTCGGGATCGCGTGGCCTCCTACGGGCTTGCGCTCGACATGGTGCCGCTGCCGATGAGTTCGGTGGAGATCTCGCGGGCAGAGATGCCGGCACTCTATCTGGCCGCAGGACCGGAGCGCGACCGGAGCATTGACGACATCTGCCAGATGATCCGCAACTGCGCGCGCGCCGGCATCTTCCAGGTGAAGTACAACTTCACTCTCATTGGCGTGCCGCGCAGCGGCACCGCCCTCGGGCGCGGCCCATCCCGCTACAGCGAGTTCGTCTACGCGCGCGCCAAACAGGACCCGCCGCTGACGAGCGCCGGGAAGGTCGACGCCGACACCTACTGGGAGCGCATCACCTATTTCCTGGAGCGCGTCGTACCGGTAGCGGAGGAATACAAAGTGAAGATGGGCTGCCATCCGCAGGATCCCGGCGTTCCGAAAGGTAGCGGCTGGCGCGGCGTCGAGGCCGTCCTCGCGTCGCCGGACGGCCTCAAACGGTTCGTGTCGATCAAGGAAAGCGCGTACCACGGGCTGAACTTCTGCCAGGGCACCGTGTCGGAGCAGCTCGAGAAGCCCGCCGAGCAGATCTTCGACGTGATTCGCTATTTCGGGGCGCGGAAGAAGATCTTCAGCGTCCATTTCCGCAACATCGAAGGCGGGTTCCTCGACTTCCGCGAGACCTTCATCGACAACGGCAGCGTCGACATGCTCGCGGCGATGCGCGTCTACAAGGAGATCGGCTACGACGGCATGATGATGCCCGACCACGTCCCGCAGGTCGAGGGCGTCGACAGCCAGCAGGGCTTCGCGTTCGCGTTCGGCTACATCAAGGCGCTGATCGCCGCCGTGTCGGCGGAAGGATGAGGCGGGCGCTGCGTCACCCGGCCCCCGCAGGCGCGGCCCGACTCACCACGGCGGGAGCGTCATGAAGAGAAACCGCTCCAGGTAGGGGTCCTTCGACGCGAGCAGCTGCTCGGCCGTCCCCTCGAACTGAATCCGTCCCTCGTGGAGCACCATGAAGACGGCGTGCGACGATCTCGAGGCGTCGGCCTCGGCGATGTCGACGCCGGCCGGGGTCCTGAGCGCGGTGTGCATCGCGATGTAGTGCGCGTCGCGGATCTGGTGCGTGACGACAATCGAGGTCACACCCTCGAGGTCGCGAAGCTTGACGATCTCGTCGTCGACCGAGGTCGCGATGACCGGATCCAGCCCCACCGTAGGATCGTCGAACAGCAGCAGCCCCGGACGTGACGCCATGGCGCGCGCAATCGCGACGCGCCGCCGTTGGCCTCCCGACAGCTCCGAGGGCATGCGATCGCCGTATTCGTCGAGCCCGACGAACCCCAGTACCTCCCGGACGCGCGCCTCCGCCTCGCCGGGCGGCATCTCGGTTTCCTCGTAGAGGCGGTATCCGACGTTCTCGAACACGGTCAGCGAATCGAACAGCGCCGTTTCCTGAAACAGCATGCCGATGTCGGCGCGCATCTGCAGCAGTTCGCGCTCGGGGAGGTCGTCGATGCGCTGGCCGTTGACGAAGATGCGGCCGGTGTCGGGCCGGTAGAGACCGAGGATTAGCTTGAGCAGGATCGACTTGCCGGTGCCGCTCGGGCCGAGCAACACCCGCATGCCGCCTGGTTCGACGGCGAAGCTGACACGGTCGAGAATGACCAGGTCGTCGAACGCGAACGACACGTCCTGGAATTCGACGGCGGGCGCATCCGGCATGCTGCCCCCGATCGTCTCACGACTTCCCTCTGCCGGGCGGCCCGACGCAGGCACATGCGCTTTCGCCGCGGATGCGCTACGCTGCGCGGATGCGAAGTCTGATTGCCGGCCTGCTGGCGGCGGCCGTTGTCGCCCAGACCGCCCCCCTGCGCCGGGTCGGCGACTTCGACGACGCCGCCGACGTCGGCGCCCCGAAGATCGCCGGGTCGGCCGCCTACAACCCGCTCTCGCAGGAGTACGCGCTCTCGGCGAGCGGGGTGAATGTCTGGGGCGCACGCGACGAGTTCCAGTTCGTGTCGCGGCCGCTGAGCGGCGATTTCATCCTGCAGGCGCGGGTGCAGTTCGCCGGCAAGGGCGTCGACCCCCATCGCAAGGCGGGGCTCATGATCCGCGCCGGCCTGGACGCCGACGCGCCGTACGTTGATGCGGTGGTGCACGGCGACGGCCTGACCTCGCTGCAGTTCCGCCGCACCAAGGGGGCGGTCACCGAAGAGAAGCGCAGCACGATCACCGGCGCGGACGTGCTCGAGCTCGAACGGCGCGGCGGCCGCTTCATCATGTCGGCGGCGAAGTTCGGCGATCCCTATACGGTGACCGAGCTGGCCGACGTGACGCTGCCCGACGCGGTCGTGGCCGGTCTCGCGCTCTGCGCGCACAACCCTGAAGTAGTCGAGCGCGCCGTCTTCGACAACGTGCGGACGATCGGGCCGGCGGCGGAGAACTTCCGCCCGTACCGCGACTACATCGGCAGTGTCCTCGAGGTGCTCGACGTCGCCGGCGGCGCGCGGCGTGTGCTGCGCCGCTCGCAGGATCCCTTCGAGGCGCCCAACTGGACCCGCGACGGCGGCTCCCTCATCTACAACACCAGCGGCAGCGGTGAGAGCCGCGGGCGCCTCGTCCGCTACGATCTGGCGACGGCGCAGACCACGGTCATCGACACCGCGACCAATACCCGCAACAACAACGACCACGTGCTTTCGTTCGACGGCACCATGCTGGGGATCAGCGATCAATCGCAGCCGGGCGGCTCGTCGGTTTACGTCGTGCCGGCCGCAGGCGGCACCCCGAAGCGGATCACCCCGAATACGCCGTCCTACATGCACAGCTGGTCTCCCGACGGCAAGACGCTCGTCTACACCGGCGGCCGCGGCAAGGACGCGCCGGAATTCGACATCTTCGCCATGAACCCCGACGGCACCGGCACCGAACGCAACCTGACGAACAACAAGGGGCTCGACGACGGACCCGAATATTCGCCGGACGGCCGTTTCATCTACTTCAATTCCGTCCGCAGCGGCTCGATGCAGATCTGGCGGATGAAGCCGGATGGCAGCGAGCCGGAACAGATCACCAACGACGGCTGGAACAACTGGTTCCCACATCTGTCTCCCGACGGCCAGTGGATCGCGCTCATCAGCTTTCCGAAAGAGGTCGCGCCAGCGGAGCATCCGTACTACAAGCACGTGATGCTGCGCGTGATGCCCGCGGCCGGTGGCGCGCCGCGCACGATCGCGTATGTGTATGGCGGTCAGGGCACGATGAACGTGCCGTCGTGGTCGCCCGACAGCCGCATGCTAGCGTTTGTCAGCAACAGCCGGTAGCCGCCGCGATCGGCCAACTGCCGCTTTTCCGGAGCCTCCATGAACAGACGCGACTTCCTGAGATCGAGTGCCGCGATCGTCGCGGCCTCCCGCTTCTCGCGCTACGAGCCGCTGGCCGCGCAGATCGGCGCCAACAAGCGCGTCGGGATCATCGGTCCGGGCTGGTACGGGAAGTCCGACCTGCTGCGGCTCGTCCAGGTCGCGCCTGTCAACGTCGTCTCGATGTGCGACGTCGACAGCCGGATGCTGAACGACGCCGCCGATCTCGTCGCGACGCGCCAGCTGTCGAAGAAGCGGCCGCGCCTCTACAGCGACTGGCGCAAGCTGCTCGCCGAGAAGGATCTGGACCTCGTCCTCATCGACACGCCCGATCACTGGCACGCGCTGCCGATGATCGAAGCGGTGAAATCAGGGCTCGACGTCTGGGTGCAGAAGCCGATCTGCGTCGACGTCCTCGAAGGGCAGGCGATGCTCGCGGCGGCGCGCAAATACAAGCGCGTCGTCCAGGTCGGGATGCAGCGCCGCAGCACGCCGCACCTGGTGACCGCGCGCGATCGGATCATCCGCGACGGCAAGCTGGGCACCATCGCCTACGTCGAGATCTATTGCTACTACCACATGCGCACCAGCGAGAACCCGCCCGACATCGCGCCGCCGCCGGAGCTCGACTACGAAATGTGGACCGGCCCGGCGCCGATGCGTCCCTTCAACAAGCTCACGCATCCGCGCAGCTGGCGCGCCTTCATGGAGTACGGCAACGGCATCATGGGGGACATGTGCGTCCACATGCTCGACATGGTGCGCTGGATGATGGACCTGCCGATGCCGACCCGGATCATGTCGAGCGGCGGCATCTTCGTCGACAAAGCGAGCAAGGCCAACATCACCGACACGCAGGAGGCGACGTTCGAGTTCCCGGCGGTGCGCGTGCACTGGACGCACCGCACCTGGGGCGAGCAGCCGGATCCGCGGGCGCACCCGTGGGGTGCCACGTTCTACGGCGACAAGGGGACCCTCGAGGCGAGCGTGATGGGTTACTCGTTCTACGAGGCGGGGAAGAAGGAGCCGGCGATCCACGAGGACGTCCTCTACGAACTGGACAAGTACCCGGAAGACCGCACCGAGAAAGATCTCGAAAAGCACGTGGCGCCCGCGATCCGCGCCCACATGAAGAACTTCCTCGAGTGCATCGAGTCGCGGCAGCATCCTGTTTCGGACATCGAGCAGGGCTACATGTCGACTGCGGCCTGCATCCTGGCCAACATCTCGATGAAGCTGGGCCGAGCGGTGCAATGGGATCACGCGAAAGGCGTGGTCGTCGGCGACCCCGAGGCGAACCGCCTCCTCCATCGCACGTATCGAAATCCCTGGACGCACCCGACGCCGCAGTCGGTGTAGGCGAGGAGCGGCGTTGCCGGACCTTACGCATCCCGCCTGCGCCGGGCCCGGTCTACGGGAGCGCCGCGCGCAGCGCGGCTTCGAGGTCGGCCGGCGTGAACCCGAACGGGCCCGGGCGGCTCTTATAGAGGATGCGGCCGTCCGTCCCGATCAGATACAGACGGTCCGGCCATCCCGAATAGGCCTTCTCGACCGCGTCGTCGAAGCGATCGACCACGGCGGGAAGTTTGATGCCGAGCTTGATGACGCACACCTCGGCGAGATCGGCGCGCGCGCCGAAGTCCTTCGGGCTCTCGTAGACGACCTGGTCCTGCAGGTTGGACGGCAGCTGCCACGCGTCGTTCGGGTGGGCTTCACCGATGTAGACGACGTAAAAGGCCGCCTTGCCGCGGTATTTCTCGTACATCGCGTTGAGGGCGGGCACCTCCCGCCGGAACGGCGGTCAGGTGTAGCTCCCGAAGACCAGGACCACCGGGATCCGGCCGCGGAAGCTGGCGAGGTGCATCGCCGAGGCTTTGTCGGCGGTCGGCAGGGTGAAGTCGGGCGCCTGGTCTCCGAGCTGCAGCGTGCCGCCACGCGCGACGTTCCACAGCGTCTCGAAGGGCACGATCATCATCGCCGGCATCGGGAAGTGCCGCATGATTGCGCCGAACCGCTCGGGCGGCTGGCTCATGACGACAAACATCGCCGCGAGGAACAACACGTAGGCCCCGATCAGGGCAGTCCCGACCCACTTCAAGCGGCTCTTCACGGCGCGACCCATTTTGGTGAGCCTAGCAGATAAAATTGCTGCGACGAGGATCGGCTGGATCGAGATCCGGTGGCCGCCGGCGAGCCGCCGCGTCCAGAGGATTGCGCATCTGTCGAGAGACCGTCACGTGACGATCGAAGAAGGCAACCGAAAGGTCGAATGATGAGATCTGCAAGCCGGACGTTCAGGTCCGGTGTTCGCGTGCCGGGTCTGAAGATCCGGCCAACCACTCTGCTGTGGCTGTTGATCTTCGCCGCATCGCCGGCCAGCGCCGAGAACGGGCATGCGGCGTGGCTGCGCTACGCGGCGCTGCCGCCCGACGCGGCGGCGCGTGCCGGCGCCGAGGTGCCGCGCGCCATCTACCGTCTCGGTGACGCCGTGACGATCCAGCGGGCGGCGGACGAGCTGCGCCAGGGCGTGCAGGGCATGCTGGGGCGTCCGATCGAGCCGGTGAACGCGCTCCCGGCGAGCGGCGCGGTGATCGTCGGGACGCTTGCCTCGATCCGCGCCGCAGCCCCCGCGCTCGCGCCGTCGGGGGATCTTCCTGCCGACGCCTTCTGGCTGCGGACCGTGCACCAGGGAAACCAGTCCTTTACGGTGATCGCCGGCGGCGACGCGCGCGGCACGCTCTACGGCGCCTTCGCCTGGCTGCGCAAGCTCGCCGACGGACAGGTGCTCAGCACGCTCGACGATCGAGAAGTGCCCTACGCGCCGGTCCGCTGGGTGAACCAGTGGGACAACCTCGATGGATCGATCGAACGCGGCTACGGCGGCCGTTCGCTGTTCTGGGCCAACGGCAAGGTCAGAGACGATCTGACGAAGGCAGGGGAGTACGGGCGTTTGCTCGCCTCGCTCGGCATCGGCGCCGTCTCGATCAACAACGTGAACGCCAACCCCGCGGTGCTGTCGCCGGACTTCGTGCCGCAGATTGCGAGGGTGGCCGAGGCGCTGCGACCGTGGGGTGTGCGTGTCGCCATTGCGGTCGACTTCGGCAGTCCGCAGTCGCTCGGCAAACTGCCGACCTACGATCCGCTCGATCCGGCGGTTGCCGCCTGGTGGAAGGCACGCTTCGATGCGATCTACGCGGCGATCCCCGATTTTGCCGGCGTCGTGCTCAAGGCAGATTCCGAAGGGCGCGTCGGTCCGTCCACCTACAACCGCACCCACGCCGACGCCGCCAACGTCGTCGCGCGCGCGCTCCAGCCCCACGGCGGCATCCTGTTCTATCGCGGCTTCGTCTACGACCACCACATGGACTGGCGCAACCTGAAGAACGATCGCGCCCGCGCCGCCTACGACAACTTCCATCCGCTCGACGGCCAGTTCGACGCCAACGTCATCATCCAGATCAAGCACGGACCGATCGACTTCCAGGTGCGCGAGCCGGCGTCGCCGCTCTTCGCCGGACTCGAGAAGACGAACGAAGCGATCGAGCTGCAGATCACGCAGGAGTACTTCGGGCAGGCGCGTTACGACGTCTTCCTCGCGCCGATGTGGAAGGCGACGCTCGACTTCGACATGCAGGCGCACGATCAGCCGTCGGCGGTGAAGGCGATCGTCGCCGGCCGCGTCTTCCACCGGCCGCTCGGCGGCTTCGCCGGCGTGGCCAATGTTGGCGACAGCGACAACTGGACGAACAATCATCTCTCGCAGGCGAACCTCTACGCGTTCGGCCGTCTCGCGTGGAACCCCGATCTGAGCTCGGCCGACATCGCCGGCGAGTGGACGCGCCAGACGTTCGGTCCCGACCCGCAGGTCGCGAAGACGGTCAACGAGCTGCTGCTCACGTCGTGGCGTACGTTCGAGAACTACACCGGCCCGCTCGGCCTCCAGACGCTCACCGACATCGTCGGCAATCACTACAGCGTTGCGGTCGAAGCCTCGGAGGAGAACGGCTGGGGGCAGTGGCATCGCGCCGACAAGCAGGGCGTCGGCATGGATCGTTCGGTTGCGACCGGCACCGGGTTTACCGGGCAATACCCGGCGGCAATTGCGAAGATGTACGAATCGGTCGAGACCACACCGGATGATTTGCTGCTCTTCATGCACCACGTGCCCTACGGGCAGATGCTGCAGTCGGGAAAGACGGTGATTCAGTTCATCTACGATTCGCACTACGAGGGGGCAGACGCCGTCGCGACGTGGGTTGACGGGTGGCGCGGCCTGCGCGGGCTCGTCGACGACGAGCGGTATCAGGCGGTGCTGAAGCAGCTCGATTACCAGGCCGGCCAGGCGGTCGTCTGGCGCGACGCGGTGACGCGATGGTTCCATCGTACGTCCGGAATCTCCGACGAGAAGGGCCGCGTCGGCGGCTATCCAGGACGGATCGAAGCCGAATCCGCGCAACTCGAGGGCTATACCTTGACGACCGTGACGCCGTGGGAGACCGCCTCGGGCAGCGGCGCTGTGGAGTGCCGGCAGCCCGTGTGCACCGCAGCGTTCAAGTACAGCGGGCAGGCTGGAACGCACGACATCTTCGTGCAGTATTACGACGTCAGTACCGGCGCCGCGCACTTTCGCGTGCGCCTCAACGGCAAGGTCGTCGGGGAGTGGACCGCCGACGACCACATCCCCTCGCGCAAGCCGGACGGCGGATCGTCGAGCCGCTACGTGATCTCCGGCATCGCGCTGAAGCCCGGCGACGAGATTCAGGTCGAGGGCACACCGGACGGCCAGGAGACCGCGGCGCTCGACTACATCGAGATTCGAAAGTGACGTGCCAAAGGTGACGTGCTAAAGGTGCCAAGGGTGCCAACGGTGCCAACGGTGCGAAGGGTGCTGGTGCTGGGGGTGCTAATGGTGCGTGGGGCGGGGATGCCGAGCGTGCGAAGGATCCGGGTGCCAGGGTGCGAACGGTGCTAGGGTGCTGGAGGCGCCGTAGGACCGTTAATACTGGCACCGTCAGCCCCCTTGGCACCGCCGGCACCTTTGGCAGTCCTGCACCCCCGGCACCAGCACCCTTCGCACCCTTGGCACCAGCACCCTTCGCACCCTTAGCGCCTTTTGCACCCTTGGCACCCTCATGCGGATAGCCGCTCTGCGCGCGACACCCGTCACCGTTCCGCTCGAAGCGCCGCTGCGCCACGCCAACGGCTGCCACTGGGGACGTTTCGTCCGCACCATCATCGAGCTCGAAACCGATACCGGCCTCGTCGGCCTCGGCGAGATGGGTGGCGGCGGCGAGGCCGCTGTCGCGGGGATTCTCGCGCTGACGCCGTATCTCGTCGGCCGCAACCCGGCGCGGCTCGAGGAGATGCGGTTCCTGCTCGCCAATCCCACCGCCTCGCTGTATAACAACCGGACGCAGCTCGTGGCCGCGATCGAATTCGCGTGCCTGGACGTGCTCGGCCAGGCGTGGGGCGTGCCGGTGTTCGACATCCTCGGCGGTCCGCTGCGCGACCGCGTGCCGTTCGCGTCGTATCTCTTCTTCCGATATGCCGGCGAGAAGGGTGGGGAAGTCCGCACGGCGGAGCAGCTCGTCGCCAACGCGCTCGAGTTGAAGCGGACGCACGGCTTCAAGTCTCACAAACTCAAGGGCGGCGTCTTCCATCCCGACTACGAGCTGGAGTGTTTCCGCGCCCTCGCCGATGCCGTGCCTGGCGACCGCGTCCGCTTCGATCCCAACGCCGTGTGGTCCGCCGAGCAGGCGATTCGCTTCGCCCAGGCGATCGAAGACCTCGACAACGACTATCTCGAGGATCCGGTCTTCGGTCTCAACGGTATGCGGCGCGTCCGCGAGAAGGTCCGCATGCCGCTCGCCACCAACACCGTCGTCGTCAATTTCGAGCAGCTGTCGGCGAACGTGCTCAATACGGCAGTGGACGTGATCCTGCTCGACACGACCTTCTGGGGCGGCATCCGGGCCTGCGTGAAAGCGGCCGCTGTGTGCGAGACATTCCAGCTCGGTGTCGCCGTGCATTCGTCAGGTGAACTTGGCATCCAGCTGGCGACGATGCTGCACCTGGGTGCCGTAATTCCGAACCTCACCTTCGCGGCGGATGCGCACTACCACCACCTGGTGGACGACGTGATCGTCGGCGGAAAACTCCCCTATGTCGACGGCGCGATCGCCGTGCCGAAGGGGCCGGGCCTCGGCGTGCAGCTGGATCGAGCCAAGCTGGCGCACTACGCCGCGCTCTACCGGGAACTGGGTCCGTATCCCTACGATCAGGATCCCGGCCGTCCCGGCTGGACGCCGCTCCTGCCCAACGATCGCTGGGCCGATCCGGCCGACGCGCGGGTGCCTGACATGCGGCGACAGAGATGATTCCGCCTTCAGGCGGAGCAATAGACTCAGAATCGAGAACAGACGCCGACGCGAAGTGTGGTCTTCAGCTGCAAGGCCCCAAGGCGCGTACGCAATTCCTGCATCGCGCAAGATCGGCGAAGGTGGTCTGACCCCGGTCTGACCCCGCCGGTCAGCGCGCGAGCGGAATCAGCGGCTGACCCTCGACGCAGCCATACGCGCGGGCTGTCGCGACGTTCTTGAATTCCTGCGTCGCGCCGCTCGGCCAGGTCACCACGACGCGATCGACGAGGTCGCGGGCGCCGACGCCGAAGGTCAGCGCCAGTTCCGACTGCGAGAGATAGCTGGAGCCGCTCTTCACCATCCGCGACTGGGATGTGCCGCCGTGGTAGATCCGCACGCTGGCGCCGATCGCGTCGCGGTTCGACTTCGTGCCGGTGAGCGTCAGGCGCAGCGATCGTCCGCCGCCGGTCTGATCGTTGCGGAACAGCACCGCCGGGCCGTTGTTGGTCGTCATGAGCACGTCGACGTCGCCGTCGCGATCGAAGTCGCCGACCGCGAGGCCGCGGCCGACGCGCGCGGCGTCGAAGCCGCCGCCAATCGCCGACGCGACGTCTCGGAAGGTGCCGCCCCGGTTGAGGAAGAGCTGCGCCGACTGCGCATAGCCGGCGTGTCCCTGGATCTGGCGCACGGTGGAATCGATGTGGCCGTTGGCGACGAGCAGATCGAGTGCGCCGTCGAGATCGAGGTCGGCGAAGACGCAGCCGAAGCCGAGCGTGCTGCGCGACACGGCGCCGATGCCGGCGCGGACGGCGACGTCCTCGAAGCGTCCCTGGCCGAGCGGCCGATAGAGGCCGATCATCTCGTTGTCGAAATTGGTGACCGCGAGCCCGGCGTGGCCGCTGCCGTCGAAGTCGCCGGCGTCCACCCCCATGCCGGCGCGCGCCTTCCCATCGGCGCTGAAGGCGACGCCCGCCTCGACGGCGACCTCCTTGAACGTGCCGTTCTTCTGGTTGCGATAGAGCTTGTTGGGCTGCGTGTCGTTGGCGACGAACAGGTCCGGCCAGCCATTCTCATCCTCGTCCAGCACCGCCACCCCGAGCGATTTCGAGCTGGTGTCGAAGACGCCGCTCGTCTCGGTCACGTCCTCGAACGTGCCGTTGCCGCGGTTCCTGAACAGCCAGCAGGTGTCGCCGCGGTACGCCTCCGGCGTGCAGTACGACTTCTTCGATCCGTCGACGCTGCAGAAGACGTCGTGCGCGGGACTCCATTTGACGTAGTTGCAGACGAAGAGATCGAGGTGCCCGTCGCGATCGTAGTCGACCCAGGCGGCCGAGGTGCTGAAGCCGGTGCGGCCGGCGAGGCCGCTGGCCGTGGTCACGTCGACGAACGCGCCCTTGCCGGTGTTCCGGAACAGGCGGTTCTGGCCGACACAGGTCACCAGCAGGTCGGGGAAGCCGTCGTTGTCGAAATCGCCGCAGGCGACGCCCATGCCGTACATCTCGACGTCGAGGCCGGCCGCCTTCGTGACGTCGGTGAACGTGCCGTTGCGGTTGTTGCGATAGAGCTTCAGCGTCGAGCGCTTCTGCTTGTGGCCAGGCCAGTCCATGCCGTTGACGAGGAGGATGTCCTGCCAGCCGTCGTGATCGTAGTCGAGGAACGCGCAGCCGGATCCGAGCGTTTCGGGCAGCAGCTTGCCGCCGTAGGCGCCGCTGTTGTGCGTGAAGGCGAGGCCGGCCTGCGCCGTGACGTCGGTGAGATGAAAGGCCGGCGCCGCCTGGGCCCGCAGCGGGCGCGGCACGAGCGTCATCGCCACTGCCGCCGCCGATTGCCCGAGAAAGGCGCGGCGGTTCACAGCGGACTGATCAGCCCGTGCTGCAGCGCGTACATGACGAGTTCAGCGGCGTTGTGGACGCCGACGGTGTTCATGATGCTGGCGCGGTGCACCGCGACGGTGTTGGCGCTGACGTTCAGCTGCGTGGCGGCTTCCTTGTTCGAGAGTCCGCGGCAAATGAGCTGTAGCACTTCCATTTCGCGCGGCGTCAGGCGTCTCTTCCCGTCGGCCGCCGGCGTCGCAACGGCCGGATCGACCACCTTCTCGCCGGCGGCGACGCGTTTCACGGCGGCGGCGAGGTCGAGGTCGATGGCATTCTTCAGCACGTAGCCCTTCGCGCCGGCCGCAAACGCCTGCCGCACCAGCGTCTGCTCGGAGTGCATGCTCAGCATGAGCACCGAGATGTCGGGATGGCGGTCGGCGATCGTCTGCGTGGCGACCAGCCCGTTGGTGCCCGGCATCGCCGCGTCCATCACCACCACCTGCGGCGCCAGCTCGCCGGCGAGCCGGATGGCATCCTCGCCGTCGCTCGCTTCGCCGACCACGCTGATGCCGGGATCGTCTTCGAGCAGCCGGCGGAAGCCGCGTCTGACGACCGCGTGGTCGTCGGCGAGGAGGACCGTGATCGGCTTCATGCCGTGCTCGCGCGGCGCTGCGGCACGGCGAGGCGGACGAGCGTGCCGCCCGCCTCGGGCGCCAGGACCTGGAGCGTGCCGCCGATGAGCGCGGCCCGCTCGCGCATCGTCACCAGTCCGAGGCCGCGGCGGCCGCCAGCGCCGACGCCGGTGCCGTGATCCTCGACCTCGAGACGGAGGCCGTTGCCGCCGTTGTCGAGCCGCACCCAAACGCGGCGCGTGCCGGAATGGCGGGCGACGTTGTTCATCGCTTCCTGCAGGACGCGGTAGACGTGGATCGTCGTCATCTGATCGAGCGCGGCCGGCGTGCCCGTTCGCGCGTAGGTGACCTGGACGCCGAACTGCCGCTCCACTGTCGAAAGATACCATTCCACGGTGCTGTCGAGGCCGAGCTCCTCGAGCAGTGAGGGGTGGAGCGTTTGCGCCAGGCCGCGCGTGCGATCGAGAGCCGTCTGGGCGATCTCCGAGATCTCGCGCAGATCGGCGGCGAGCGGCGAGTCGGCAGGGGCCTGCTTCGTCACGCGGCCAAGCATCGTCCCGATCGCGGTCAGCAGCTGGCCGAACTCGTCGTGCAGCTCGCGCGAGATCTCCTTGAGGGTCTCCTCGCGCGCCGTGAGGATTTGCTGCGTCAGCTCGCGCCGCTCGTCGGACAGCCGCGCCATGCGCGCGAACAGCCGCCGGTTGGCGCGCATGAGATAGAGCGACGTCGCCGCGATGACGAGCAGCGTCGCGGCCAGGAACAGGTAGACGCGCCGCTGCACCGCGACGTAGATGTTCTGGACGTCCTGCGCGGTCCGCTCTTCGGCTTCGTTGTTCTGGACGAGCAGGCGCGCGACGGCGGTGGCGAGTGCCGCCTGCCGCGCCTGCAGCGACAGCCGGATCTCGGCGCGGGCATCCTCTTCACGGCCGCCGGCGGCAAGCTCGAAGATCCGCTGTGAGGCGTCGAAGAACTGCGCCACCGAGTCTTCCAGGTACCGACGCTGCTCCGGCGTGCGGCGCGCTCCCGACGCGTCCGCTTCCTTCTTCAGCGCGTCGCCGAGATCCGTGCGAATGCGATCGAACTGAGCCGACCATGCCGTCAGCTTGTAGTGCTCTTCGGGATCGAGCATGTCGCGCATCGCCAGGCCGAGCGTGTTGAGGTCGTTCTGGATCCGGAGCAGCTGCAGCGAGTCGCGGCGGTTACGATCGGTCAGCTCCGTCTGCACGGCGCGCAGGTCGGCGATCCGCGCGGCGATGTACCACGAGTAGGCAACGACGGCGAACAGCGTCAGAATGAGCCCGGCTAACAGCCGCGGGACCGGCGAGAACGCGTCCTTGGCGTTCGTCATTCAGCAGTGGCCGGTCGGACGCTCATGCCGCGAGCATGGTAACCCGTGAGCAGGTAAGGCTCAGCCATCACGCCCTCCCCAGCGCCAGCGCGGACGTTCACCCGTGAGCCAGCAGACGGCGACGAGGGCGGCCGTGAGGACGAAGACGTACGCGACGTAGACAACACTCCCGCGAGTCGCGTGCACATAGGGGATGCCGCCAAAGACCAGCGCGAGGTAGAGGATGAGAACGACCCACCCTTGCCAGGCGGACGGCGGGCCCCATCCCCAACCGGAGCGCTTCGCGGAAAACCAATACGTCCGCGCCCGGCCAGATTTCATTGGCATTCACTGTGACACGGTGGACCCGGAGCGGATTCTCAGCGGCTGGCGATCGTTGCCGAACAAGTCGACATCGCAGGCCGCCAGGAGCAGGGTCAGGACCACGAACACGCCGGCGAGTCGGACTTGCTTCGTGCGTCCCAAGCGCGTCACCGCACCCGCGTGCTGACGGCGGCGCCGGTGTAGGCAATCGGGTTGGTCCCTCCCGCACCGTAACCGACCGCCGACTGCGGCGTCACGAGCACGACGGTGAACGTGCGGGTCGCCGGCATGCCGGGGTAGCTGCCCGTGCGGGCGCCGATCGTCAGCGTGCGCGTCGCATCGTTCCACGCGATCGGGATGCGCGCGAACTCGCCTCGCTCGTAGCCGTAGGACTTCCCGTCATCTTCATAGAGCGAGAAGCGGCCATCGGCGCCGGCGTAGACATGGAGCGTGATCGGCGCGTCTGGTGCTTCGCCGATGTACTGCTGGTCGGGCCCGAACGGGACGATCGAACCGGCGCGAACATACAGCGGCAGCCGACTGACTGGGGCGTCGGCGGTGATCGCCTGGCCGCCGGCCGTGCGCGTGCCAGTCCAGAAGTCGTACCAGGCCGTGCCGGCCGGCAGGTAAACCGGGCGCGTGCGCGCCTTGTACTCGGTGACGGGGTTGACGAGAAACGCTGGCCCGAACATGTATTCGTCGGTGACGTCGCGCGCCCTGGTATCGGCGCGGAAGTCCATCACCAGCGGCCGCATGAGCGTGGCCCCGTCCTGCGTCACGGCGCCGGCAACGGAATAGATGTAGGGAAAGAGCGCGTAGCGCAGCTTGTCGAACGCCAGTTCGGTTTTGTAGACGTCCGTCGACTCGTCGCCGAGGTTCCACATCTCGCGGGGCCGATCGGTCCCGTGCACGCGCAGGATCGGCGAGAAGGTCGAGTACTGGAACCAGCGCGCGTTCAACTCGCGCCACTCGTCGAGCGCGTCGCCGTCCTTCGCCTGCGCGAACCGGCGGTCCATCGTGTAGCCGCCGGTGTCGGTGGTCCAGTACGGGTCGCCGGCGATCGAAAAGCCGAGCCCCGCGGTGATCTGCTTGCGCAGCGTCTGGAACGTCGACGTGATGTCGCCGGACCACGTGACCGTCGCGTAGCGCTGGATGCCGGCAAAGCCCGAGCGCGTCAAGATGAAGACCCGCTGGTCGGGCGCCGTGCTGCGCTGGCCGTCGTATACCGCCTTGCTGTTCATCAGCGGATACGCGCTCATCACGCGCGATGCGGTGCCGACCGCGGTGCGATCGATGAAGCGCCGCGTCGACTCGAGCGTCGGCGGCGACGGCTGCACGAGATCGGGCTCGGTCGCGTCCATCCACCACGCGTCGACGCCGCGACGGAAGAGCGCGCGGTTCACCTGGTCCCAGAACAGCGCGCGCGCCGGCGCGTTGAAGGTGTCATAGAACGAGTATTCCCGGTTCAGCCAGTCCTTGACGTGATCCGTCGCGGTCGTCGGATAGAGGGCATGGATCGCGTCCATCGCCTTGTAGTTGCGGGTCGTCGGATAGAACTTCCCCCAGACCGAGATCATGAAGTGCGCGTGCGCGTCGTGGATCCCCTTGATCATCGCGTCCGGATCCGGATAGCGCGACGCTTCGAACTCGTGATCGCCCCACCGATCGATCGGCCAGTACTGCCAGTCCTGCACGATGGTGTCCATCGGAATCCGGCGGCGGCGAAATTCCGCCACTGTCTTCAGGATCTCGTCCTGCGTGTTGTACTTGTTCTTCGACTGCCAGAAGCCGAAGGCCCAGGCCGGGAGCATCGACGCCTGACCGGTCAGCGCGCGGTAGCCGGCGATCACCTGATCGATCTCCGGACCGTAGATGAAGTAGTAGTCGACGCCGTCGCCGACCTCCGACCACATCGACGTCGCCTGGGCCACCGGCTTCTTCCAGCGCAGCTCGAGCGTCGTGCCGCCGGTATTCGTCACCTTGAGCGGGTAGGTCCTGCCAGCTTCGAGGTGCACCTTGAACTGGTCGTATTCGGTCGCCCAGTTCTGCTTGTAGTGATCGATGCGCAGTACGCCGTCGAGCCAGACCTTCGTCTCGCCGTTCGAGTACGTCTGGAACTGGTAGTCGCCGGTGACCGGCGCGGTGACGCGGTCGGCCGTCGCCGGCAGCGCCTCGAACGGCGCGATGTCGCCGAACTTCGACGGCGCGGTGTTGTCCCAGAGTATGCCGTAGCCGCGGCTCGACACGAACATCGGCAGCTCAACGACGGTGTTGCGCTGCCAAAGGTCCAGGTCGTACCCCTTGATGTCGAGCTTGCCTTCCTGGCGCTGGCCGAGGCCGTAGATCGACTCGTCGTCATTCGCCTTCCACACCTGTTGTACGTGGAAGGTCTGTTCGCCTTGCACCTCCGCGGCGGTCAGCCGATGACCATCTGCCGCCTCCGCGAGGATCGGGTGTCCGGAGGCATCGGCGAAGGCGACCGCGCCATCAGCGCGGGCGATCGTCACGCGCAGCCTGGCCGTCGTCAACGTGACGGTCGAGGCGCTCGACGCGGTCTTCCACACCGGCGCGGCGCCCTTCGGTCCGACGACGACCATGTCGTCGGCGCGGAAGTCAGGCCTTTTGGCAAACGTGACGCGGACGATCGCCTCCGTCTCGACGTGCAGCGTCACCACGCCGGCGGCGGTGCGCAGCCGGATTCCGTCCGCGACCCGCTCGACGCCGTCCGTTCGCGCCGCCCCCTGGGAGAACCCCGCCGCCAACGCGATCGCACCCGCAGCGAATTGCAACATTTGCTCGATATACTGCCACACCGGCCGCGGGGCGCCGAGGCGCGTGAAGCTGCAATGCGTGTGACCGATCGGGACGAGTGGCGATTCTTCGCCGCGCTGAGCACGGCCGCACCGCTGCTGGCGGCGGCCTGGTGGGCGGTGCTCGTGCTGCGCGGACTGCTCGGCGCGGCGTTCGGCCTGGCGATGGGGCTGCTCGTCGGCGCCGTCACGCACGGCACACCGCTGTCGGTACCGCTCGCGATAACCGGCGCGGTCTTCGTGCTGCTGCAGGTCCTGCCGCCCGTTCAACAGGCGATCAGCGCCAATCTGGGCGATCGGACAGCCTCGTGGCTGTACGACCGGCTGACGCTGGCGTGCGTCGGCCCGCCGGGCGTCCGGCACCTCGAGGACCCGGGCCTGATGTCGGATCTCACGGTGGCGCGCGACTTCGACCTGGGGTTGACGGGACCGCCGCTCAACATCGACGTCGAATTCATCGCGGGCGGTCTGCTGGGCCTGATTGGCGGCATTGCCTGCGCGGTGGTGCTGTTTGCGTTCAACTGGTGGACGCCGCTCCTGCTCGGCGCGGCCTGGGGCAGCACGCATTGGCTGCTTCGCGAGAGCGGCGTCTGGCGGGATCGAAATACGCCGGAGGTACGCGCCGCACAGCGCGAGGCCGAGTACGCGTATCGCCTCGCGGTGGATCCGCCGTCGGCCAAGGAGCTGCGGCTGTTCGCGCTCGCGCCCTGGACGATCGATCGTTTCACCGCCGCCCGCACCGTGCTGCACCGGCTGCAATACGAAGCCACCCGTCTGCGCGAGAGGCCGATGCTGGTGACGGTACTGGTCGTCTGCGCCGCGAACCTCATCGTCTTCTGGGCGATGGCCCAGGCCGCGATCGACGGCTCGCTCAGCCTGGCGCGGCTCGTCGCGTTCTCGCAGGTCGCAGTCGGCGTATCGCAGATTGCATTCGGCGGCTTGAGCTGGGCGCTCGACGGCGCGGCCGCGCCGGTGGCTGCGGTCCGACGACTCGAGTCAGTGATGGCGTCCACAGGCGCGCTTGCCGCTGGCACGCGTCCGGCGGCCGGCCGTCCCGCGCACGAGATTCGCTTCCGCGGCGTGTCGTTCGCGTATCCAGTCGCCGCCGGGTCCACAGACCCTGCCTACCAGGTGCTCGACGGCTTCGACCTGACGATTCCCTCCGGGCAGTCGCTCGCCATCGTCGGCAGCAACGGCGCCGGCAAGACGACGCTCGCGAAGCTGCTCTGCCGGTTGTACGACCCGCAGCAAGGGACGATCGAGGTCGACGGCGTCGACGTCCGGGAACTGTCGCTCGACGCCTGGCGCGCCCGCGTCACGGCGGTCTTCCAGGACTTCACGCGCTTCGAATGGCCGCTCGGCGACAACGTGGCGCCAGCCGGAGCGCCCGTCGCCGCGATCGAAACCGCGTTGCAGCAGGCGGGAGCGGCCGGGCTGGCGCCGCTCGGCACGATTCTCTCGCGCGGCTATGACGGCGGCATCGACCTCTCCGGCGGCCAATGGCAGCGTGTCGCGCTCGCCCGAGCGCTGTGCGCCATCCACGAGGGCGCCGGCCTCGTGCTGCTCGACGAGCCGACGGCGCAGCTCGACGTTCGCGGCGAGAAAGAGATCTTCGAGCGGATCCTGAAGGCGACGCGCGGCCGGACGACGGTGCTCATCTCGCACCGTTTTTCGACAGTGCGGCTCGCCGATCGTATTTGCGTCCTCGAGGGCGGACGGGTGGTCGAGCTCGGCACGCACGACGAGTTGATGGCGCTCGGCGGACGCTACCGCACGATGTTCGATCTGCAGGCGCAGCGGTTCGCGGCGCCCGGGGAGGAGGGGAAGGCGTATGACGTCCTCGACTGACCTCCCGCCGGCCCTGTCGTCGATGTGGCGGCTCTGCCGCCTCGGCTACCGGCACGAGCCGCGGCTGATGCTCGCGTCGTTCGCACTCGCGCAGCTCGCGGGGGTGCCGGGCGCGATCGTCGCGCTCTGGCTGCTCCTCTTCGGCAAGGGAATCGAGCAGCACCGTCCGGGGCTCGTGCTCTGGGCGGCCGCCGGCATGGCCGTGACCGCGGCGACGACGTGGCTGATCGGCATCTACAGCACGCGCGTGCAGCGCCGTTTCCGCGACAAGGTCGGGATCGCGCTCGAAGCGCACGTCGCGTCGCTGCAGGCGTCCATCGTCACCATTGCGCACCAGGAGCGGCCGGAGCACCTCGACCGCCTTGCGATGCTGCGCGACCAGGTGTTCGTGCTCGAGCACATGTACATGTCGCTCTTCTCGACCTGCGCATGGATCCTCGGGCTCGGCGTCACGATCGTGCTGCTTGCGTCGGTCCATCTGGCGCTCGCTCTGCTCGGTGTGCTGGCGATCCCGGCGGTGCTGGCGTCGACATGGCGTCCGGCCGTCGAGCGCGTCGCGCAGGAACGCGCCGCGCAGCCCACCCGCCTGGCCCGGCATCTGTTCACGGTCGCGACGACGGCGGCGCCGGGCAAGGATGTCCGGGTGACCGGTATCGGCGAGCGTCTGATCGCGGCGCGGCGCGAGGCCTGGATGCGGGGTTTTGCGCCGGTCGCGGCGGCCCGATGGGCGTCGGCAGGGTGGCACGCCGCTGCCTGGTCGGTCTTCGCGGCCGGCTACGTGGGCGCAGTGGTGTTCGTCGCGCTCGGCCTGCGCGCGCCGGTCGGATCGGTGCTGCTCGTACTCGCGGCCGGCTCGGCCCTGTCCCGTTTCGTCAGCGGCACGGTGGGCGAGCTCGGGTTCCTGCGCGGCTTCTGGGTGTATGGCGCCCGCCGCCTCGCCTGGCTGGAAGACTACGCCGCGTCGGTCGCCGCCGCGGCCCACGCCTCACCGCCGCCGGCGTTGAAGCACGGCATCAATTTCGATCGCGTGTCGTTCGCCTACCCGGGGACCTCGAAGCAGGTGCTCGACGACGTCACGGTGTCGTTCCCGGCCGGATCGGTCGTGGCGATCGTCGGAGAGAACGGGGCCGGCAAGACAACGATGGTGAAGCTGCTGGCGAAGATGTACGAGCCGACGTCGGGGGCGATCGTTGTCGACGGCGTCGCGCTCGCGCGGATTCGCGCCGAGGAGTGGCGCGGCCGGCTGGCCGGCGCCTTTCAGGATTTTTTCCGTTTCGAATTCGCCGCGCGGCGCGCGGTCGGTCTGGGGGACGTCGCGCGGCTCGACGACGATCGGGCGGTGACCAATGCCGTGCGGCGCGCCGGCGCGGACGACGTCCTGGCGCGACTGCCGTCGGGTCTGGCCACGCAGCTCGGGCCGACCTGGCCGGCCGGAGTCGAGCTCTCGTTCGGCCAGTGGCAGAAGCTGGCGCTGGCGCGCGGCTTCATGCGCGACACGCCGCTCGTCGTCGTGCTCGACGAGCCGACCGCGGCGCTCGACGCCGAGACCGAGCACGCGCTGTTCGAGCGCTACGCGGAGGCGGCCCGCGCCAGCCGCGCCGACGGTCGGATCACGATTCTCGTGTCGCACCGCTTCTCGACGGTGCGGATGGCCGATCTGATCGTCGTGCTGGACGGCGCCCGCGTCGCCGAGACCGGCACCCACGATGCGCTGATGGCGACGGGTGGTCCCTACGCGCAGCTCTACGAAATCCAGGCGGCTGCCTACCGCTGATCGGAGCGGGGCGAGCCGCCGACCGCCACGGCCGATCAGGATTGGGCGAGGACCCTGCGGATTTCCTGGGCAAGCGCGTCTGGCAGCACCGGCTTGGCGAGAAAGGCGTCGGCGCCGACCTGGGCGGCGCGCTCGCGGTGCTCGACGAAGGCGTGGGCGGTCAGCATGATGAGCGGGATGCTGCGGGTCTCGCGGTCCGCCTTCAGCTGCCGCGCCGCCTCCCAGCCGTCGAGACGCGGCATGGTCGCGTCCATCAGGATCACGGCTGGCCGATCGCGCCGGGCCATCATGATCGCCGTTTCACCGTCCCCGGCCTCGGCGGCGCGGAAACCGGCATGCTCCAGATAGAGGGCATACATCTCCCGGGCATCGACGTTGTCGTCGACGATGAGGACAAGGGCAGCCACCGCCGGCATCCTAGCCCGAGAATAGCGCCGGGGTCAGCCATCGAGCATTACGTATATCCTCAATTGCGACGGCAACCGTTCCGGGTATAGTGCCGGCGTGCCGGTCTCGGTCGCCAACTCGCAGGTCGTCTACGACGCCCTCAAGGAGGTTGGGATCCGGCTCGTCTCGGCGCTGCCCGAAACCTGGCTAGTTCACCTGATTCGGCTCGCCGACGACGATCCCGAGATGATGCTGGTGCGGCTCGCCAAGGAAGAGGAAGGCGTCGGCGTCTCGGCCGGCGCGCACCTGGCTGGCGTGAAGTCGGCGATGTTGATGCAGAACCACGGCTTTCTCGCGTCGATCAACGGCATCGTGTCGTGCGCGCAGCTCTATCGGATTCCACTGCTGATGTTGATCAGCTACCGCGGCGAGTTCGGTGAACGGGATCCATGGCAGACCGAAGGGGGCGGCGTCACCGAGGACTTGTTGCGCGCGCTGCGCATCCCCTTCGCGTATCTCGACAGCCCCGACCACGTCGCCCGGCGGATCCGCAAGGCGCAGACGCTCGCCGCCTCCGCCAACCGCCCCGTCGCGCTGCTGCTGTGCCGTGACCTGATGTTCGAAGAATGAGAGTCGCGGATGCGAGCCACGGGTAAACACGGACGAACACGGATGACGCCGACAGAGATGGTTGTGCGACGACGGCGAGCGAGCGCCGGGAGCGAGCCACGCGAACGGAGCGCGCCGTCGGAGCGGCGCGCGAGAGCGCGTGCAGGGGAGTTCGAGGAGCGAAGCCCCTCGGATCGACAATGAGACGAGCCGACGCACTCGCCGCCATCTATCCCCAGCTCGCCGACGTCGTCGTCGTGACGATCATGGGAGCGGTCGCCGCCGAATTGCAGGCGATTGGCCATCGTCCGAACTTCTTCTATCTGCAGCACGCGATGGGACTGGCGTCCTCGATGGGACTGGGCATCGCGCTCGCGCGGCCCGACCGGCAGGTCGTGGTGTTCGACGGCGACGGCTCGATCCTCATGAACCTGGGCGGCCTGACGACGCTCGCGCGGTATCGGCCGAGCAATTTGCTGCACGTGGTGTTCGACAACGAGAGCCTGCTGTCGGTCGGCGGGTTTCCCACGGCGACGGCCACAGGTAGCGACATCGCCGCGATGGCGGCTGGCGCCGGCGTGCCGCGCACCGCCACCGTGCGAACGCTCGAGGAGTTCGGCGCCGCGTTCACGGCCGCCTTGGGGGCGGGCGAGCTCACGACGCTGGTGGCCAAGGTCGAGGCCGTCGGCCCCGCGGCATTCGTCACGGACCTGGCATTGCTGGAAAATCGCTTCGAGTTTCACAGATGGCTGCGACAACACTGACCGGCCTCGTCGCCGATCTCGTCGCGGGCCGGCTGGTCATCGTCGATCTGACCCAACCGCTCGGTCCTTCGACGCCGGTGATCGGCCTGCCGCCGATCTTCGCGCCGTCGCCCGGTGTCACGATCGACGTCATCTCGCGCTACGACGACAAGGGACCGGCGTGGTACTGGAATACGCTGCGCCTGGGTGAGCACACCGGCACCCACTTCGACGCGCCGGTCCACTGGGTGACTGGGAAGGACCTGGCCGACAACACCTGCGACACGATCCCGGCGCGGCGTTTCGTCGGGCCGGCGTGCGTGATCGACGTCGAGCGTGAGGTCGCGGCGAATCCGGACTTCCTGCTGACGCCGTCCCGGATCGAGCAGTGGGAGGGGGAGCACGGCCGGATTCCTGCCGGCGTGTGGCTGCTGCTGCGGACCGGATGGAGCCGGCGTACGGACGCCGCGTCGTTCGTCAACGCCGCTGCCGACGGCCCGCACAGCCCTGGCTTTCATGCCGACGCGTCGCGCCTGCTCGCCCACGATCGCGACGTCCTCGGCGTCGGCGTCGAGACGATCGGCACCGATGCCGGCCAGGCCGGCAGGTTCGATCCGCCGTTTCCGAACCACACGATCATGCACGGTGCCGGCAAATTCGGCCTCGCCAGCCTGTGCAACCTCGATCGGCTGCCGTCGACCGGCGCCGTTGTCATCGCGGCGCCCCTGAAGATCGTCGGCGGCAGCGGCTCGCCCGTACGGGTTCTGGCCTTCGTCGCCGTTGAGCCGTAGCCGCTCCTACTCGTAGTGCAGCGCGACCATTGGATCGACGCGTGAGGCTCGGCGCGCCGGCAGGTAGCCGGCCAGCGCCGACACCGCAATCATGACGCCGATGGCGGCGCTCATCGCCAGCGGGTCGCGCGGCGCGAGACCGTAGAGGAGCGTCGTCACGAGGCGGCTGCTGAGAAGCGCGATGGCGAGGCCGGCGGCGACGCCGATGGCGACGAGGACCATCGACTCGCGCATCACCAGGCCGAGCACGTCGCTGCGCTGCGCGCCGAGCGCCATGCGGATGCCGATCTCGTTGGTCCGGCGCGAGACGTTGTAGGACATCAACCCGAACAGGCCGATCGCGGCGAGCAGCAGCGCGATGCCGCCGAACAGCGTGTAGGCCTGCGCGAACAGCTTCTCCTGCTGGAAGCGCTTCTCGACCTGCTCGATCTGGGTCGACACGTCGGTCAGCGGCAGGTTGGGGTCGATCTGCCGCACGGCCTCGCGAATCGCCGTCATGGCGCCGGCCGGCGCCATGGCGGTGCGCACCTCGATGGTGGCATTGCTCAGCCGCGCCTGGCGGTAGGGCACGTACATGGTCGGCGGCGCCGCCTCGCGGACGCTGTTGTATTTGGCGTCGCGCAGCACGCCGACGATCTCGAGATCCCCGACTGTCTCGGGGCTCGAACCGAAATGATGCCCGAGCGGATTCTCGTTGGGGAAATACTTTCTCACCGCCGCCTCGTTGATGACCACCACCTTCGGCGATGTGGCGGTATCGCGATCCGAGATGGCGCGCCCCGACACGACGGGGATGCCCATCACGTCGAAGAAGTTCGGCGAGATGACGAGCCTGTTAATGCTATGGCTGTCGTCCTGCGGGCGCGTCAGCGGCGCCGGCCGTCCCTGTACGTAAATGCCGGTCGAGTTGACGCCGCCGGAGAGGAGCGCCGGCTGCGACATCGCCGCGCCGCGCACGCCGGGCACGGTCGACAGGCGCTCGAGCATGTTGCCGTAGAACGCCGTCATCTGTTTCTCGTCGTAGCGGTTGAGCGACGGGTTCACCCGGAACAGCACGAGGTTGCGTGGATCGAAGCCGACGTCGACCTTGCGCAGGTTGCCGAGCGTCTGCAGGAAGAGGCCGGCGCCGACCAGCAGCACCAGGGAAATCGCCACCTGGACGACGAGCAGGATCCGGCCGAGCACGCTGCGCGACCCGATGACGCTGCGGCCCGTTTCCTTCAGCGCTGCGTTGACGTTGACGGCCGTGCCGCGCAGTGCCGGCACGATGCCGAAGAGGATGCCGGTCCCGAGCGTCACCACGGCCACGAACGCGAAGACCCTCCAGTCGAGCGGCGGCGGCTGTCCCTGGAACGTCGGCATCAGCGCCCGTCCCCAGTAGCCGACGACCAGGCCGAGCACGCCGCCGATCGCGGCGAGCAGCACGCTCTCGGTGAGGAGCTGGCGCACCAGCCGCCAGCGCGTTGCGCCGAGCGACATGCGGACGGAGATCTCCTTCTGCCGCGTCGTCGCGCGCGACAGCAGCAGGTTGGCCACATTGGCGCAGACGATCAGCAGGACGAGCGCGACGACGATCGTGAGGATCGTGGCTGCCTGGAGATCGTTGCTGTTGACGTCGTAGACGCCGCGGCCGCCGGCCTCGACGAAGAGCCTCGGCACGCGCGTCCGATCGCGGTTGCGCTGCTGCGAGCGGTCCGCGTCGGTCAACCCTTTCATGTAGGCGTCGAACCCGGCGCGCGCCGTGCTCTGGAAGACGCCTTCCAGGTTCCCCTGCACCTGCGCAGCCGTCGCGCCCGGCTTGAGCCGCCCCATGATCTGCAGCCACCAGTAGGTGGCGTCCGAGACCTGACTGTTGCCGGCGAATGTCTCGAGCTGCGGTTCGAGTGCCAGCGGCAGCGAGAGGTCGGGCGCCTCGGCGAGCGGCTGCTGCACGCCGGTGAAGTCAGGCGGCAGGATGCCGACGATGGTGACAGGCACGTTGTTGACGCGGATCACCTTGCCGACGACGTTCGGCTCGGTGCCGAACCGCGAATGCCAATACTTCGAGCTGATGACCGCCACGGGCGTCGCCGTCGGCCGATCGTCGTCAGGCACGATCGTGCGGCCGATCCGCGCCGAGACGCCGAGCAACTGGAAGTAGTTGCCGGTCGAGAGGAACGCCTGCGCCAGCTCGGCCTGGCCGTCGACGACGGCGTTGACGCGCCCGAACGGCGCGCAGGCGAAGAGGTCGCTCATCGTCTTGTTGTCGGCGAGGAGCTGGCGGTACATGGGATACGAGAACGTCGTCCGGACGTTCTGATTGCCGTAGGCGAGGCGGTTGATCGAGCCGTAGTCGCTGGAACTGTTGACCATGTCGTTGCGGCCGACCCAGCGGAGGCGCACGAGCGAATCGGGATCCTGGACCGGGATCTTCGTGAGCAGCAATCCGTTCAGGCCGCTGAAGATCGCGGCGTTGGCGCCGATCCCGAGCGCGAGCGACAGGACCACGACCGTGGTCCAGCCCTTCGCCTGCAGCAGCGTCCGCATCCCATGGCGCAGGTCTTTCAGCATCCGCACTTCCTCCCAGGCAGCAATACGCGACATTGGACGGTCTGGTTAACAGGGTGGTTGGTATATCTTCGATCGAATGTCCTCCGGTCCGTCCCCGTCGGGGCGTGCGCAGCGTGTCCGCCGCAACCTCCAGCAGGGGATGGCGCTCGCCTGGGCGGCCTCACCGCGCGCCCTTGTCCGGTATTCGCTGCTCGGCATGCTCAACGCGGCGATGCCGCCCCTGACGGTGTATCTCAGCGCACGACTGGTGAACCTCATCGCCGCCGGGCGCGCCACCGGGCTGCCGTTCCGGACGATGATCCCGGTGCTGTCCGGGCTGTGGTTCGCCACCGCCGTGCAGCGGTCGCTCGGCGCCTACATGGGTTACGGCCGCAACCTGTTCGTGCGCCGCGTGCAGCTCGAAGCGGAGCGCCGCCTCCTCGCGCAGGCGGCGCGCGTCGATCTCGGCCACTTCGACAACTCCGACTGGCACGACCGGCTCGCGCGCGCCAAGCGCGACGTGTCGTGGCGGCCGGGCGACCTGACGTGGTCGGTGCTCGGCCTGTCGAGCAACATCGTCTCCATCGTGCTGATGGCCGGGCTGCTCGCCAGCCTGCACTGGGTGCTGGTCGTGCTGGCGCTGGCGTCTTCCGTCGTGTCGCTCGCCCTCGAGCGCCGCGTCACGGTGAAGATGTACGAGATGTTCTACCGCGAGACGCCGGAGGAGCGCGAGCGCGAGTACCTCGGCGACCTGCTCGTGCAGCCGCGGACGACGAAGGAGATTCGCGCCTACGTGCTTCCTGATTACCTGCTCGAGCGGCATCGCGCGCTGTCCGAGCAGCTGTTTGCGCTGCGCGAGGAGATGTTCCAGTCAGCCAGCCGGACCTCGTTCCTCACTGGCCTGATCGGCGGCACGACGCTCGCCGCGGCGTATGTATTCGTCGCCTGGCGCGGTTCGAGCGGCGGCATCTCGCCGGGCGGCGTGGTGCTGGTGGTCGGCGCGTTTGCGTCGCTGGCCGGCACGCTCGGCAACATCTCGGGCACCTTCGTCGCCGTCGATCAGCACACGACGTTTCTCGACGACTATTTTTCGTTCCTCGCGATCGAGCCGCTGGTGCCGGTGCCGGCGGCGCCGCGCGCGCTGGCGGACCCGCGCATCGACGGCATCGAGTTCGACCACGTCTCGTTCGCGTATCCGGGCGGCAGCGGCGCCGCGCTCGCCGGCTTCGACCTGCACATCCGCGGCGGCGAGCTGGTGGCCCTGGTCGGCGAGAACGGCGCGGGCAAGAGCACGCTCGTCAAGCTGCTGCTGCGTTTCTACGACCCGGATGCCGGCGCCATCCGGGTGGGGGGCGTCGACCTGCGCGAGCTGGATCCGGCAGCGCTCCGCAACCGCATCGGCGTGCTCTTTCAGGACTACGCCACCTACGAGCTGTCGGTGCGCGAAAACGTCGTGATGGGCCGGCCGAACGATCCGGTCGACGACGGCCGCGTCATCGAGGCGCTGCACGACGCCCGCAGCGAGTGGCTGCTGAAGAGCATGCCGAAAGGACTGGACTCGAAGGTCGGCCGGCTGTTCGAGGGCGGTCACGATCTCTCGGGTGGCGAATGGCAGCGGCTGGCGCTGGCGCGGATCATGTACCGCAACGCCGACGTGTGGATTCTCGACGAGCCGACCTCGTCGCTGGATCCCGAAGCGGAGGCGGGGATCTTCGCCGAGTTGAAGGAGAACCTGCGCGGCCGGATCGGTATCGTCATCTCCCACCGCTTCTCGACGGTGCGGATCGCCGATCGCATCGCCGTCATCGCCGACGGCCGCCTCGCCGAGATCGGCACGCATGACGAACTGCTTCGCGCCGGCGGCCGCTACGCCCAGCTGTTCGAGCTGCAGGCCGCCGGCTATCGCTGACGGCGCCCAGCCCGTATAATGCGCCGCGATGCGATTCGCCGCAGTAGCAGCGCTCATAGCCGCGGCGGTGGTGGCCATGCCGGCGACGAACGTGCAGGTCGGCTACTGCACGTCGCTCGGGAATGCCGACGCCGCCAAGACGGCCGGGTTCGACTACGTCGAGGTGTCGGCGACGGAGGTGGCCGCGCTGAGCGACGCCGATTTCGACGCGGCGGCCGCGCACCTGAAGCAGGCCGGCATCGCGACGCCGACGGCGAACCTCTTCGTCCCGCAGACGATCAAGGTCGTCGGCCCCGACATCAATCTCGAACAACAGACCGCGCACGTGAGCAAGGTGATGACGCGCCTGTCGCGGCTGGGCGTGGAGGTGCTGGTGTTCGGCAGCGGCGGCGCCCGCCGCGTGCCCGACGGCTTCGACCGCGACAAGGCGTGGACGCAGCTCGTCGACTTCAGCCGCCGCGCGGCCGACGCCGCCAGCCGCTACCGGATCACCGTCACGATCGAGCCGCTGCGCAGGCAGGAAACCAACATCGTCAACACCGCCGCGGAGGGGCTCGAGCTCGTCAAGGCCGTGAACCATCCCAACTTCCAGCTGATGATCGACTTCTACCACCTGGCGAGCGAGCACGAGGATCCGGCTGTGGTGCTCAAGGCGAAGGACCACCTGCGCCATCTGCACGTCGCCAACCCGAACGGACGCGTCTTCCCACAGACGTGGAGCGAGTTCGACTACGCGCCGTTCTTCGCGAACCTGAAGGCCATCGGCTATGACAAGCGGATCAGCATGGAGGGATCGACGACCGACCTGGCGGCGCAAGGGCCCGTCACCGTCGCGCTGTTGCGCAGGGCGTTCGAGTGATCGGCGCGGGCCACAATCACCGCGATGACCCCAGGGACGTTGGCGCGCATCCGATCGTCAACTCGCCGCGCCAGGTCCTGTTCGCCAGTCTGATCGGCACCGCGATCGAGTTCTTCGATTTCTACATCTACGCAACCGCCGCGGTCCTCGTATTCCCTCGGCTCTTCTTTCCCGCGACCGATCCGACTGCCGCGACGCTCGCGTCGCTCGCCACGTTCGCCATCGCATTCTTCGCCAGGCCGATTGGATCGGCGGTGTTCGGCCATTTCGGGGATCGGGTCGGGCGCAAAACGACGCTGGTGGCCGCGCTGCTGACGATGGGGATTTCCACCGTGAGCATCGGCCTGCTGCCGACCTACGCGAGCGTCGGCGTCGCCGCGCCGGTGCTGCTGGCGCTGTGCCGGTTCGGACAAGGGCTCGGCCTTGGCGGCGAATGGGGAGGCGCCGTGCTCCTGGCCATCGAGAACGCGCCACCCGGCCGGCGTGCCTGGTACGGCATGTTCCCGCAGCTCGGCGCGCCGGTCGGCTTCACCTGCTCCGCCAGCGTCTTCCTCGTGATCTCGACGCTCTTCACCAACGACCAGTTCTTTCGCTTCGCCTGGCGCATTCCGTTCCTCGCCAGCGCCGCGCTCGTCATCGTCGGCCTCTACGTACGGCTGCGCATCCACGAGACGCCGGTGTTCCGCGAGGCGATCGAGCGCCGCGAACGCGTTGCGCTGCCGATCGGCGCGGTGATCACCAGGCATTCCGGCGCGCTCGTCCGCGGCACGTTGATGTCGGTCGCGACCTTCGTCCTGTTCTATCTGATGACGGTGTTCGCGCTCAATTGGGGCACGAGCGTGCTCGGGTTCACCCGCCAGCAGTTCCTGTGGATCCAGTTGTTCGGGATTCTATTCTTCGCGCTGACCATTCCGCTCTCGGCGGTGGTCGCCGATCGTGCCGGCCGGCGCAGCACCCTGGTTGCCGTCACCGTTGCGATCGGCGCCTTCGGGTTCGCGCTTGCGCCCTGGCTGCAGGCCGGTACCGGCGGCGTCATGCTGGCCATGGCGGTCGGGCTCGCGCTGATGGGTCTCACCTATGGACCGCTCGGCACGGCGCTCTCGGAGCTCTTCCCGACCGCCGTCCGCTACACCGGCAGTTCGCTGACGTTCAACCTCGCCGGTATTCTCGGGGCCTCGCTCGCCCCCTACGCTGCCACCTGGCTCGCCAGGAGCTATGGGCTTCAGTACGTCGGGTACTACCTGACCGGCATGGCGGCGCTGACGCTCGTCGGGCTGCTGATGACGCACGAGACGAAGGACACGGTCCTCTAGTCTCACCCGAGGGGCTTCGCCCCTCGGACTCCCGTACACGCTCTCTCGCGCGCCGCGCTCCGTTCGCGTGGCTCACTCGCTGCGCTCGCTCGCGGCGATTGCAACCGACACTCATGAGACACCTTCGACTCTCCGCGCCCGATGACGGCAACCGATGCCATAATGGCGCGGTATCTTCAGGAGGCGTCATGAGATCGCTGGTGAGAACCGTGTGCCTGGCGGGCGTCGTCTGCGCAGTGGCGCTACCCGCCTGGGCAGCCGACGGCGTGCTGATCGTCCAGAAAGTGATCAGAGCCGGCGGCGAGGCGAAGACGAACCAGATCCAGATCGAGCAGCACCGGATGCGCGCCGAGATCGCCGGTCCCGGCGGCGCGTCGCAGTCGATGGTCTTCGACGGTGGACGCCAGGTCATGACGATCATCGACAACGACCACAAGACTTACAGCGAGATCACCCAGGCCGACGTCGACGCGATCAGCCAGCAGATGTCCTCGGCGATGGCGCAGATGCAGGCCGCGGCGAAGAACATGACACCCGAGCAGCGGGCGCAGATGGAGGCGCTGATGGGCCGCGCCGGCGCGGCCGGACGGGCGATGGCCGGCGCCGCGTCGACGTCGAAGACGGTCTACCGCAAGACCGGCACCGACACGGTCGGTAAGTGGACGTGCGACAACTACGAAGGCACCAAGGACGGCCAGAAGGTGCAGGATCTGTGCACGGTCGATCCGAAGGCCCTCGGCTTCACGATCGCCGACTTCGCCGTATCGAAAGACATGGCCGCCTTCTTCCAGAAGATGATGCCGCCCGGCATGACGCAGGCCGTGAGCGCGTCGGAGCTGTTTCACATCGGCACGCCGGAAGAGCAGGGCTTCAGCGGCGTGCCAGTGCGCACGATCACTTATGCCGGCGGCCAGGCGTCCGCGACCTATGAACTGAGCGACGTCCGCCGCCAGTCGTTCACCGACGCCACCTTCCAGGCGCCGGCGGGATACCAGAAGACGGACTCGCCGTTGGGACGGATGGGGCGGCGCGGCCGGCAGTAGACGACTCATCGGTCTTGTCCGAGTCCATGAGTAGGGCTCATGGTAGGATGCGGCCGTGGACCTCGAGGTCCGGCACCTGCGGCTTGTCGCCGAGATCGCCGGTGCCGGCAGCATGACCGCCGCCGCCGAGCGCCTGTGCCTCACGCAATCGGCGCTCAGCCACCAGCTCCGCGACATTGAATCGCGCCTCGGCACCCCCTTCTTCATCCGTCTCGGCCGCCGCCTGGTCCTGACCGCGGCCGGACGGCGGGTGCTCGACACCGCGCAGCGTGTCCTGCCGGAGCTGACCCGTGCGGAAGCCGACCTGCAGCGGCTCGCCGGCCACACCGACGGCAGCATCCGCGTCTGCACCGAGTGCAACACCGGCTACCACTGGCTGGCGCCGCTGCTGACGTCCTTCCGGCGCAAGCATCCGCGCGTCGACGTGCACGTGGCCGCCGACGCCACCGAGCAGCCGAGGCGCGCGCTTCTTGACGGCCGCGTCGATCTGGCGATCCTGATCGACCCGCGCAAGGACACCCATCTGCGGCTGCGGCCGCTCTTCGCCGACGAGATGGTGGCGATCGTCGCCAAGAGCGATGCGCTCGCCAGGCGGCGCTGGCTCGACCCGCAGGATCTGGCGCGGCAGCACCTGCTGCTCTACAGCAGCGTGCCGGAGGAGAGCTTCGTGCTGCGCCGCCTGCTGCGGCCTGCCGGGCTGACGCCGGCGCGCGTCTCGTTCATCATGCTCACCGAAGCGATGATCGAGCTGGCGCGGGCCGGCACCGGCGTCGGCATCCTGCCGCGCTGGTCGGCCGAGCGGGCGATCGCGTCGGGCGGCGTCGTGCCCCTGTCGCTGACGCGGCGCGGCATGCGGCGGCACTGGGTGGCGGCGACGCTCGCCGCAGTACCGGATCCCCCTTACATCGTCGACTTCCTCGACCTGCTCGCGGCGCGCGCGCTGCCGGCGCGGAGCGGGCGGCCGCCGGCGCCGTTCGGGCTGCGGCGCGATCGCCTCGCATGAGCGGCGTTCATCGATCGCAGGACAACGATTCGCTGGAGTGGCACGCGGCGGGGCGATAGCCTGACCGCGTGACCATCCTCGCCGACCTCCGCTACGCCTGCCGCGCGCTCGCGGCGCAGCTCCCGCTCGCCGTTTCGATCGCCGCGATCCTCGCGGTCGCCATCGGCGCCAACACTGCGGTGTTCGCGCTCGTCGACGCCGTCATCCTCAGCCCGCTGCCGTTTCCCGACGCGGCGCGGCTGGTGACGGTCGATCAAACGCGTCCCGACTCGGCCCGCGAGCCGCTGTCGATCGCCGACTACCGCGATCTGCGGGACGGCAACCGCTCGTTCGACCGGATGGCGGCGGCGTTTCAATGGAGCGCCAACCTCACCGGCGGCGACGCCGAGCGGCTGCAGGGGATGCGGACGTCGTCGTCATTTTTCGCGATCACCGGAGCGCGGATGGCGCTCGGACGCGCGCTCGGTCCCGACGACGAGCGTGGGGCGGGCGTCCGCGTCGTGGTACTGACGCATGGTTTCTGGGTGCGCCGCTTCGGCGCGAGCGCCTCCGCGCTCGGCGCCACCCTGGTGCTCAACGGCGACGCCTATACGGTCGTTGGCGTGCTGCCGGCCGCCTTCGTGACGCCGGTGCGCGACGCCGAGCTCGTGGCGCCGTTCGCGATGGACACCGATCCACGGCGTGCGACGCGTGACGCCGGCTTCCTGCGCGCGGTGGCGCGGCTGCGTCCCGGCGTCACCGTCGCGCAGGCGCGCTCCGATCTCGATGCGATCATGGTGCAGCTGCGCGCCGCGTATCCGGCGACCAACGCGACCCATGCCGGCACCCTCGTGCAGCCGTGGCAGCAGGCCCTGACTGCGGGGCAGCGGCCCGTGCTCCTTCTGCTCCAGGCCGCGGTCGTGCTGGTCCTGCTGGTGGCAGGCGCGAACGCCGCGAACCTCTTCCTGGCGTCGGCGCTCCGCCGCGAGCACGAGTTCGCCGTGCGCGCCGCGCTGGGCGCCTCGCGGCTGCGATGCGTGCGGCAGATCGCGATCGAGACACTGATCGTGGCGGCGGGCGGCGGTGCCGGCGGCCTGCTGCTGCACGGCGCCGCCGTGCGTCTGCTGGCCCGGCTGGCGCCGGCCGACCTGCTGGCGCTGGTGCCGCCGTCGGCGCTGGCGCCGCGGACGATCGCGGCGACGCTGGCGCTCGTGTTGCTGACCGCGCTCGCCGCCGGCGTCCTGCCGGCCGTGCGCCTGGGCCGCGGCACCTCGCTGCGCAGCGCCCGCGCCGCGTCGCCGGCGAACCGCCGGCTGCGGGCCGCGCTCGTCGCCGCCGAAGTCGCCGTCGCGTCGATGCTGATCGTGACGGCGGTGGTCCTGGCGCGCAGCGTCGCCCGCCTGCAGCGCGTCGATCCCGGCGTGCGCAGTGAGGGCCTCCTGACCGCGCGGCTGGCGCTGCCGCGTGGACGATATCCGCACACCCGCCAGGCGGCGCGCTTCGTCGAGGATCTGCGGCCGCGCCTGCTCGCCATTCCCGGCGTCGAGGACGCCGCCGCCGTGAACGTCGTGCCGCTCAACGGCTACCACGCGACCGCCGACGTCTGGCCGGGCGATCGGCCCGCACCGCCGCCCGCCGAGCGCGGCCAGGCGCAGTACCGGATGATCAGTCCAACCTATATTCGGACCTTCGGGCTGCCGCTGATTGCGGGACGATCGTTCGACGATCATGACCTGGCAGCGAGCGAGGCGGTGGTGCTGATCAGCCGGACGCTGGCGACACGCTACTGGACAGAAGCGGCGGCGATCGGCGCCGACCTCGCGGTCGCCGATACCGATCCGCCGCGCCACGCGCGCATCGTCGGCGTCGTCGGCGACGTCAAGCACTACGGCTTCGACGCCGAGGTGACGCCCGATGTCTACGTGCCGATCCCGCAGGTGCCCGACGCGACCGTGCAGTGGCTGGCCAACAACATGTACTGGGGCGTGCGGACGAGCGGCGACCCGGCCGTGCTGCGCGATCCGTTCCGCCGCGCGCTGAAGGCCGTCGATCCCGACGTGCCGGCCTCGGCGATCCAATCGATGGATGATGCGTTCGCGGCGGCGCTGGCGCCCCGCCGGCTCAATCTGCAGATCGTCGGCGCCTTCGCGGCGATCGGGCTGGCGCTCGCCGCCGCCGGTGTCTACGCGGTGACGTCGTTCAGCGTGGCGATGCGGCGGCGCGAGATGGCGATCCGCGCGGCGCTTGGCGCCGCGGGACGTGACAACCTGCGTCTGCTCGTCGCCGACGCGGCGCGGCCGATCCTGGCCGGGCTGGCGATCGGCCTGGCCGGTGCCGCCGCCGCCGCGCCGGCGCTGCGTACGGTGCTCTTCGAGGTCGATCCGATCGCCGTCGGGCCGTTCGCGGCTGCCGGCGGGGTCCTCGCCGTCGCCGGTGTGGCGGCGGCAATCATCGCGGCGCTGCCGATCCGGCGCGTCGAGCCGAGCGAGGCTCTGAGCACACAATGACGACGATGACCCATCTGACGATCCAGGACGTGCGCGGCAGCCTGCTGCAGGCCCCGCGCGTGATCGAAGGGCTGGTGGCCGGCGCGCCGCGCGCCGCGCTCGAGTGGCGCGAGCGTTCGGGGGCCTGGACCGCGGTCGAGGTGCTCGCGCATCTCGCCGACGCCGAGATCACCGACTGGCCGCCGCGCGTCGAGCGCATTCTCGCCGGCGGCGGGCGTTTTCCGCCGTTCGATCGGGAAGCCGGCTTCGAGCGGTACCGCGGCTGGGACGCCGAGGCGCTGGTCGGCGAGTTCGGCCAGCTGCGGCGCGCCAACGTCGACACGCTCGATCGCCTCGCGCTGACGGCGCCGCACCTGCGCATGACCGGCGAGCATCCCGAGTTCGGCACGGTGACGCTCGGGCAGCTGCTCGCGACGTGGGCGGCGCACGACATGGCGCACGTGTCGCAGGTCGGGCGCATCCTGACGCGCGCCTTCGGCCGCCACGTCGGTCCGTGGACGCGCTATTTCAGCCTGCTGCAGGACTGGCATCCCGATGCGTGAAACGTTTGCCGAGTACACGGCCCGCCTGCTCGCGCTCGCGGTGGGCGCCGAGCCGCTCGACATCATGGCGTCGACCGCCTCGGCCATCGGCCATTTGATCGCCGGCCGCTCGACGACGGAATTGCAGCGCCGGCCGTCTGCCGACCGCTGGTCGATCGCCGAGATCGTGTCGCACCTCGCCGACAGCGAGATCGTGTTCGCGTTCCGTCTCCGCCAGATTCTGTCAGCGGCCGGCGGGCCGATTCAGGCGTTTGATCAGAATGCGTGGGTCGATTCCCAGCAGGCCGCGTCGAGCGACGCGTTTGCCTCGCTGTCGCTCTTTGCCGCGTTGCGCGGCGCCAATCTGCTGCTCGTGCGGCGACTCACCGGCGAAGAGCTCTGCCGTTTCGGCGTGCACGCCGAACGCGGCGAAGAGAGCATCGCGCACATGCTGTCGCTCTACGCGGGGCACGATCGCAATCACCTCGCGCAAGTCGAGCGGATCCTCGCCGGCCACGAGCCCGGCGGCGCGGCGCGCGCGTTCCCGGCGGCGCCGATCAAGCCGGCGATCGACCACGTCGTGCTGGAGCAGCTCGACGTCCGTGCCGGGACGATTCGGGACGCCGTGCCGCTGGCCGGCGCCGACCGGCTGGCGGTGCTCACCGTCGCGTTCGCGGATCGCGAGCGCACGATCGTGGCCGGTATCCGAACCGAACGGCCGTCGCTCGACGCCATCGTCGGCCGCCAGTGCCTGTTCGTCGTCAACCTCGCGCCCAGGACGATCCGCGGACAGCTCTCGGAAGGGATGCTGTTCGACATCGGCTTTGCCGACGGGCTGCGGCCCGCCTTCGCGCAGCCGGAATGGCCCGTCCCCGACGGCACGCGCGCGGGGTGAGGGGTTGGGTTTCCCGAGGTCATTTTCGTCGCGTGGCCGCACGCGGTTCTTCGCGCACGCCATTGCGTCTGGGAAATGTTGCGAGCCGATAGCTGAAACCTGTCAGCGGGCGGGCGCAGCCGGCAGCGTCAGCTTGGCCGAGAGACCGCCGGCCGGTGCGGCGTCGAGCGACACGCGTCCGTCATACAACTCCGCCAATTCACGTACGATCGCCAGGCCCAGCCCCGATCCAGGCGCGGCTTCGTCAGCGCGCACGCCGCGCTGCAGGACGGCGTCGCGGAGCGCCGGCTCGATCCCGGGCCCATCGTCCTCGACCACGATCGCGATCGCGCCGTTCTGCGGGGCGTCCGCGCGGCTGTCGCCTTCAGGCGGAATGAACACGGAGGTGACGGTCACCTGTCCGCGCCCCCACTTGCAGGCGTTGTCGAGCAGATTCCCGAGCATCTCGTCGAGATCGGCGCGGTCGCACCGGACGTGATGCGCCGGATCGACGCTGATCTCGATCGCCACGCCCCGCTCGGCATGGAGCCGCAGCATCGTCCGCGCCAGTGCCTGCGCCGACTCGGCGATCGGCGCGCGGGCTCCCGCGGTGGCGCCCGAGGCGGCGGCGCGCGCGTGCGCGAGGTGATACTCGATCTGCCGGCGCATCCGTTCGACCTGTTCGCTGATCCCGGCGGCGAGATCGGTCTGTCCGTTCGCCGCCGCGCGCTCCGCTTCGTGCGTCAGGATCGCGAGCGGGGTCTTCAGGCCGTGGGCCAGGTCGCCCGCTTTCGCGTGCGCCCGCCTCACCGCCTGCTGCTGGTGCAGGAGCAGGGCATTCAGCTCGACGACGAGCGGCTGGACTTCGGCGGGGAAGCGGCCCTCGACTCGCTCGGCCGCGCCGGTGCGCACAGCGCCGAGGCTTCGCCGCATCGTGTCGAGCGGTGACAGGCCGCGTCGAACGATCACGTATCCCGCGACCGTCACGAGGATCGTGCCGAGCATCAGAAGGTGCGGAGAGCCGTGCACCACCGCGATCCACTGGAACGCCGCGCGGTGAAACGTCAACGCCAGCGCCCAAGTGCCGAGCAGCCCCAGCGTCCAGAGTACGGCCCCGATCATGACGTCACGGCGAAGCGATCTCACGCGCTGTCCCGCTCGCAGTCCATCCGATAGCCCAGTCCGCGCACCGTGACGATTGCCGCGGTGCCGAGCTTGCGCCGCAGCCGCGCCACGAACACCTCCACCGTGTTCGAGTCGCGATCGAGATTTTCGGCGTAGATGTGTTCGCTCAGCTCCCCCTGCGACACCACCTTGCCGCGATGGTGCATCAGGTACGAGAGGACGCGAAATTCGTGGCTGGTCAGGCGGACCGGCGCCCCCTGCAGAGTGACGCGGGCGGCGCGCGGGTCGAGCGCGATGCGGCCGCAGCGCAGTTCGACGGCGGCCTGGCCGCTGGCGCGGCGGATCAGCGCGCGCACCCGCGCCAGGACTTCCTCCATGCGGAACGGCTTGGCGACGTAGTCGTCGGCGCCGCCGTCGATGCCCTTGACCTTGTCGTGCCAGCTGCCGCGCGCGGTCAGGATCAGGACCGGGAGGGTGAGTCCGTCGTCGCGCCAGCCGCGGAGCAGTGTCAGCCCGTCGATTTTCGGCAGGCCGAGATCGAGGATCGCCGCGTCGTAGCGCTCCGTCCGGCAGAGGAAGTCGGCGCGGTCGCCGTCGGCGGCGCAGTCGACGGCATAGCCGGCGTGGGCGAGCGCCTCGCAGAGCTGACGCGCGAGTCGGGATTCGTCTTCGACGACCAGGATTCGCATGGACGGTTTCTGAGGCGGCGAAAGCACCACGTTATCCCAGGCGAAGCTGAACGGCGGCTGAACGGCGCGTTCAGGGGACGTTCAGCGGCGGCGCCGTACGCTCCGATCATGACGGGCAAGACATTCGTCGTCGTCGTGCTGCTCGCCGCGCTCGTCGCGGCGGGCGTGGTGGCAATGCATGGCAAGGGGCACGCCGCGCTGGCGAGGTGGCTGCCGGCCATCCATGGCGGTCCCGCCCACTGAGGAGAGGAACATGAAACAGGTATTACTGACCGTGTTGTTGGCCGCCGGGATCGTGACGGCCGCCGCCGCGCCGACGGTAGATGGTGCGTGGACGATGACCGTGTCCGGCAGTCCGCACGGCGATGCGGCGATGGGCCTGACGCTGAAGCAGGACGGGACGAAAGTCTCGGGCACGTTCAGCAGTCCGCACGGCGACATGGCGATCGCCGGCGAATTCGTCAACGGCGAGCTGAAACTCTCGACGACGTCCGGCACAGAGGACGAGAAGATTCTGTTCAGCGCGAGGCTGAGAGACGACGGGACGCTGGCAGGCTCAGTGTCGAGCCCGATGGGGGACATGACGTGGACCGCCCGGCGCGCCGCCGGGCAGGACGGCAAGTGAGGCGCCTCGTCAGCCAGACGCCGCGACGGCGACCGAACGCAGCAACCGAGCGTGCAGTGGAGTCCGCGGGGCGAACCTTCTCGGATCGACGATGATCGGCCTCGCCCGCGACGTGCGCCACGCCGCCCGCGCCATCGCCCGGATGCCGGTGCTTGCGGCGGTGGTCGTGGCATCGCTGGCGGTCGGCATCGGCGCCAATGGCGTGGTGTTCTCGTGGGTGCAGGCGGTGGTGTTTTCGCCGATCGAGGGGGCGCCGCGCGCCTCCGCGCTGCAGCTCCTCGAGCCGAAGACGGAGACCGGCTTCTATCCCGGCGTTTCGTGGTCGGAGTATCGCGATCTGCGCGTGCGCCTGCGCGCGATGACCGGGTTGCTCGCCTTCCGGATGATCCCGCTCTACGTTGGCGCGAGCGGCCGCGTTGAGCGCGCGAGCGGCCTGCTCGTCTCTGACAACTACTTTGCGTCGCTCGGTGTCGTCCCGGCGCTTGGCCGTTTCCTGCGCGCCGACGAGGTGGTCTCCTCAGGCGCATCGCCAGTCGTCGTGATCTCGCACGACTACTGGCAGACCCGATTCGGCGCCAGCCCGTCGGCGCTCGGCCAGACGGTGCGCGTCAACGGCACCGACCTCGCGATCGTCGGCGTCGCGCCGCGCGGCTTCAAGGGCACGGTGATGCGGTTGTCGTTCGACTTCTGGATCCCGGCGACCATGGGCCCGCTTCTGGCCAAGGGTGAGGGGGACCTCGAAGATCGGAGCGTGCGCGGTTATACCGCGGCCGGTTACACCGCGCCCGGCGCCGGCCTGGCGCAGGCGCAGGCCGATGTCGACATGCAGATGCGTCAGCTCGAGCAGGCCTATCCGGAATCGAATCGCGCGACCACGGCGGAGGTCCTGCCGTTCTGGAAGGCCCCTCGCGGGCCGCAGCGCTTTCTCGCGGCATCGCTCGCCGTGCTCCAGGCGATCATGCTGCTCCTCCTGCTTGCCGTGTGTGGAAACACCGCCACGCTGATCCTGGCGCGCGCGAGCGCGCGGCAACGCGAGATGAGTATCCGGCTGGCGCTCGGCGCCGGCCGCGGCGATCTGGCGCGTCTGCTGCTCGTCGAGAGCCTGCTGCTCGCGCTGGCGGGCGCCGCGCTCGGCGCGACGCTCGCGGCCTGGGGCACCGGCCTGCTCAACGCGCTGCCGCCGCTGCGGGTGCGCGGCATGCCGGTCTCGTTCGAGACACACGTCGACGCCGTCACTGTCGCGTTCACCATGTTGCTGGGCGTGCTGTGCGGTGCCGTGTTCGGTCTGATGCCGGCGCTGCAGACCGCGCGCGCCGCCAGGCAGCCGGGGATGAAACCGGGCTCTCCGCATTCGCGCGGCCGCATGCGATCGGTCCTGATGGGGATCGAGGTGGCGCTGGCCTCGACGGTGCTGATTGCCGGCGGCCTCTTCCTCGAGGCGTTCGCCGCCACCCGGCAGGAGGATCCGGGCTTCCACCGCGACGGCGTCCTGCTGGCGGGCTACGATCTCACCGGCCGCGGCGTCGACGCCGCCGGCGTATCGCGCTTCACTGCCACTCTGCTCGATCGGCTGCGCGGGCTTCCCTCGCTCGAGGGAGCCGCGCTCGCCACGTCCGTGCCGCTCGACATCCACGGCATGCCGTCGCGGGTGTTCACGCTCGAGGGACGCGCGCGCGACGACGATGGCGGCGACCTGTCGTTGGCCAACACGGTGTCGCCAGGCTACTTCGCGGTCATGGGACTGCCGCTGCTTGCCGGACACGACTTCGCCGAACTGCGCGACACCGCCGCGCCGCCCCAGGCGGTCGTCAACGACGCCTTCGTGCATCGCTACGCGCCCGGCGCCGACGTGCTCGGCCGGCGTCTGACCACGCGTGGCCGCGCCTACACGATCGTCGGCGTCGTGCGCACGTCGCTCTATGACGCGTTCGGCGAGCCGCCGACGCCGATGCTGTATTTCTCCTACCGCGACCGGCCCTCGCCCGCCGGAGAAATCCACCTGCGACCGAAACACGGCTCGGAGGGGGCAGCCGCGGCCGACGTGCGCCGTGTGGTCGCCGAGCTCGATCCGAACCTGCCGATCTACGACATCCGCACGCTCTCGGATCACATCGAGGCGAACCTGATCTTCCGGCGCATCCCGGCACGCATGTTCAGTGTGCTGGGGCCGTTGCTTCTCCTGCTGGCGGCGACGGGCATCTACGCCGTGGTCGCCTATGCGGTGTCGCTACGAACGGTGGAGGTCGGCGTCCGCCTCGCGCTCGGCGCGACGCCGCGCCGCGTCGTCGCGCAGTTCGTGCGCGAGCACGTCACCGTGGCGGCGACCGGCGCGCTGGTCGGCTGGATGGTCGCATTCGCGGTGGCGGTCGATCTCCTGAGTGGGCCGATACAGCCGCTGGTCTTCGCCGGGGTCCCGGCGCTCCTGCTGACCGTGGCGGCGGCCGCCGCCTGGTGGCCGGCGCGCCGGGTGGCGTCCGTCGACCCGATGATCGCGCTGCGCGCCGACTGAATCGGCGGCCAACCAATTGGCGGCGCCTTCGTCTGATGAACATGGCCGCCCTATCGCAGGCGTGGCGGGCGCTGGTGCGCCGCCCGGCGTTCACGCTCGTGACGATCCTGACGCTTGCCGCCAGCGCCGGCATCACCGCCGCGGTCTTTTCGGTGGTCGACGGTGTCGTCTGGAAACGTCTGCCGTACCCAGACGCCGGCGAGCTCGTGGCCGTCTACGAAGCCAACCCGGGACAGGCGCAGCGCGTCAGTCTGATCGCGCCGGCTCGGCTCGAGGACTGGCAGCGCCTCAACCGCACCTTCGTTGCGCTCGCAGGGAGCTACAGCGAGAGCGTCACCGACACGAGCGGTGCCGAACCGGAGCGGCTGCAGGGACGGCGCGTCACGCCCGGCTTCTTCGAGGTGTTCCGCGCGACGCCGCTCGCCGGTCGGACGTTCGTCGCCGACGAGGAGCGATACGGCGGGCCCACCGCCGCGGTGATCGGCGAGGAGCTGTGGAACCGCCGGTTCGCCCGGCGCGCCGACGCGATCGGCAGCCGCCTGATCGCCGCCGGGGTCGGCTACACGATTGTCGGCATCATGCCGCGCAGCTTTGCCGTCGCCGGCATCGACGTCTGGATTCCGTCCCAACTGTCGCCCAATCTGAGCGGCGCCCGCGCGGCGCGGTTCCTGACTGGCGTCGGCCGGATGCGCGCCGGCGTCAGCGTGGCGGAAGCCCGGGACGATCTGTCGCGCGTCCAGCGGCGGCTCGGCGACGAGTTCCCTGAGACCGACGCCGGGTGGTCGGCCGACGTCCGCGACTTGAAGGACCAGCGCGTCGGCGAGTACCGGCGGCCGCTGGTGTTCGTGCTCGCGTCCGTCGTGCTTCTCTTCGCCATCGCGACGGCCAACGTAGCGGGGCTCGTCCTTGTCCAGCTGCAGCGGCGGACGACGGAATTCGCCGTGAGAGCAGCGCTCGGGGCGTCGCGTCTGCGGATCGCCGCCGCCGTCCTGCACGAAGTACTGCTGCTCGGCGCGCTGGCGGCTGTCGGCGCCGTGCTGTTCGCCTCGTGGCTGGCCGCCGCTGCGGGCCGCGCGATGACGACGCTGCCGCGCGCCTCGGAACTCGGGATGGACTGGCGTTCGGCCGTGTTCGTCCTTGTCAGCATCCTGGCGGCGGCGATGGTGTTCGGCGCCCTGCCGGCGATGACCATCCTGCGGCCGACGTTGACGCCATTGCTCGCGGCGGGCGGACGGACCGTCGCCGGCGGCCGCCATCGCCTCCAGCACGCGATCGTGGTCGCACAGCTGGCGCTCGGCGTCCTGGTCGCCGGTTCGGCTGGGCTGCTCGTGCGGAGCTACAACGCGATGGCGTCGGTCGACATGGGATTCGATCCCGACCGCGTGCTGACCTTCCACGTCGGGGCGGCATGGGACGAGGATCGCGCACGTGTCGCGCAGCTCCAGGAGCGCCTGCTTGGCGAGCTGGTACGGATTCCCGGCGTGCGCGACGCCGGGTTTGCCAACTTCCTGCCGGCGACCGGCGCGACGTTGCGGTATCAGGTTCGCGTCGACGGATATGCCAGCGGCGAGTCCAACGGCGCCTTCAACGTCGGAGAGCGGAGCGTCAGCCGCGGATACCTGCGAGCGCTGAAGTTTCCCCTCGCCGCCGGTAGCTGGTGCGAGGAGACGAAACCAGATTTCAACGTCAATCGCGTTCGTGACGCGATGGTCAACCGCGCGTTCGTCGATCGCGTCGCGCGCGGCGGCGTGGTCGTCGGCCGCCAGTTGTCGCTCCTGCAGGGCGGCGATCGCTTCCGCATCGTCGGCGTGATCGGCGACGCACTCGAAGACGGTCCGTCGGCGCCTCCCTATCCGTATCTCTATGCGTGCGTGGCCGAAGGAGCGTGGCCGGATCCTGAGTACGTCGTGCGCGCCGAAGGAGACGCGCGCGCCACGGCCGCGGCGATCCGGCAGATCGTGCGCGCACTCGATCCCGCGCGCCCCGTCTTCGGCATGAAGATGGTGGAGGTGGTGATCGACGAGGCCCTCGATCAGCCCAGGATGAACGCAGCGGCGCTGAGTCTGTTCGCGGCGGCGGCGGTGGTGCTGGCCGGGCTCGGGCTCTACGGTCTGATGACGCTCGTCGTCGGTGAGCGGCGCCGCGAAATTGGCGTCCGGCTGGCGCTCGGCGCCTCGCCGCATGAAGTCGTCTGGCTGGTCGCCGGCGGCGCGATCCGTCTGGTCGGCTTCGGCGTGGCGATTGGCGCGGCGCTGACACTGGCGTCGGCGCCCATGGTGCGGGCGCTGCTGTTCGGTGTCGGTCCATTCGATCCCTACGCGCTGGCGCTCGCGGCCGCCGCGCTGGCGCTCGCCGCGCTGGCGGCTGTCGCGATCCCGATCCGCCAGGCGCTCGCGGTGAGCGCCGTCGACGCGATGCGCCTGGAGTAGCGGCCGTGTCGCGGTTGTCCAAGACGCGCAGCCTGCGCTACGCTGCCCGCATGCCGATGACGACGATCATGATCGCGCTCGCAGTGTCAGGCGTCCTGCAGGCGCCGCCGCCGTCCCTCGACGGTCTCGCGTGGATGACCGGGTGCTGGGAACTCACGCGTAGCGGCCGCCACGTGATCGAGCAGTGGACGCCAGCCGAAGGCGGCACGATGCTCGGCATGTCGCGTTCCGTCGCGAACGGCAAGACGACCGAGTATGAGTTCCTGCTTATCCGGCCTGGCGCCCACGGCCTCGACTACGTCGCCAAGCCGTCCGGCCAGGCTGAGGCGACGTTCACGGCGGAGCGTGTCGGCCCAACCGAGGTCGTCTTCGAGAATCCCGCGCACGATTTTCCGACGAAGATCTTCTACAAACGCAACGGGGACGCGCTGACGGCCGCGGTCGAAGGGCCGATGAACGGCCAGACGCGCCGGATCGAGTATCCGTATACGAAGGCCGCCTGCGCCGCCAGCCGCTGACACACGGCTGCGTCAGGTCCCTGCCGGACCCGCCCGGGAGCCGGTAGGGCGTCGCGCATGCCGTTCGTCACATTCTCGTGGCACCGCGGCCGTCGTTTGACATAATCCGGCATTATGTCACCCCGTCCACTGCCGGCCGTCACGCACCTGCAGTTCCTCGTCCTGGCCGTGCTGCGCGGCGGGCCGAGGACCGGGCACCCTGTCCGCCGCGCGCTGGCCCGGCACGGCATCCGCCGTTCGGGCCCGGCGTTCTACCAGATGATGGCCAGGCTCGAGGACGCGGGTTTCGTCGCCGGCGAATACGACCAGAAGGTCGTCGGCGGCCAGATCATCAAGGAGCGCCGCTATACGCTCACCGCCGCCGGGGAAACGGCGTGGACATCGACCCGCGCGTTCTACGACGAGACGATCGGCGCCTACGGCACGGCAAGGCCGCGGACGGCGCATGCGTGACTCTGCCTGGATCGGCTGGCTCGTACCGCAAGCGCTGCGGGCGCGCGTGTTCGAGCCCGCCGTCCAGGATGCGCGCCGCGAGCGCCGCCTGCGCCGACGTCGCGCGCGTGGACTGGTGTCGCGCGTGGCGGTCGACGTCCTGTTCGTCTGGCGGACGCTGTCGGCCGCGCTCGAGTGCCGGCGGCTGGCCGCGCCCGCCCGCGCGCCGTTCGAACGATCGGCAGGGAGGTTGCCCATGAGCGGACAGGATCTGCGCTTCGCGGTGCGCATGCTTTACAAGGCGCCGGGCTTCACGTTCGCCGCCGTCTGCGCCATCGCGCTCGGCATCGGCGCCAACACCGCCATCTTCACCGTCGTCAAGCAGGTGCTGCTGCAGCCGCTGCCATATCCGCAGCCCGACCGCCTCGTCGCGGTCGACGAGTACGCGCGCGGCCGCGCCAGCTCGGTGTCGCCGCCCAACTTTGCCGACTGGCGGGCCGGGAATGCGACGCTTGCCGGCATCACCGCCTACAACGAGCAGGTGGTGACGCTTTCGGGTACGGGCGCCGAGCCATCCCGGGTCGGTGCGGCACTCGTTGACGACGCGTTCGCCGGTGTCATCGGGGTGCTGCCGGCCCTCGGCCGGCCGTTCGGCGCGGTTGACGTGCAGCCAGGCGGACGCAAGGTCGTGATCCTCAGCGACGGGCTGTGGCAGCAGGCCTTTGGAGGCGATCGCCGCGTGGTGTCGCGCCAGATTCAGCTCGAAGGGGAGCCGTACGAGGTGATCGGCGTCATGCCGCGCGGCTTCGACTTTCCCGACGGCAGCGACGCGTGGCTGCCGCTGCGTCTCGACGCGCACGATCTCGGCGACAACCAGCGCGGCGCGCACTATCTGAACTCGGTCGCCCGCCTCAAGCCAGGGGTGACAGCCGCCCAGGCGTCCGGCGACCTCGACGCGATCGAGCAGCGGATTGCGGCACGCTTCCCGTCGCGGGTCGGCGGCTACACCGTCAGCGCGGTGCCGCTCTTGTCCTCGATGGTCGGCGAAGTGCGGCGGCCGCTGCTCGTACTCACCGGGGCCGTTCTGTTCGTGCTGCTCATCGCCTGCGTCAACGTCGCCAACCTGCTGCTTGCGCGCGCCACCACCAGGACGGGGGAGATCGCGGTGCGGGCGGCGCTCGGCGCCGGCCGCGCGCGTCTGGTCCGGCAATTGATCGCCGAGAGCGTCGTCCTGGCGCTCGCCGGCGGCACCGCCGGCATCCTGCTCGCCTCGTGGGGGGTGCACGCCCTGACCGCGGTGGCGCCCGCCGATCTGCCGCGGGCCGAGGCCGTTGGCATCGACGGCAGCATCCTGGCGTTCAGCGTCGCCCTGTCGGTTGCCGCCGGACTGGTGTTCGGGATGGTGCCGGCGTTGCTCGTGTCGCGCCCCAATCTGGCCGTGTTCCTGCGCGATGCGGGGCGGGATGCCGGCGCCTCGGGAGGACGGCGGCGCCTGCGGGGCGTGCTGGTCGCGGCCCAGGTTGCCCTGGCGCTCGTGCTGCTGGTGTCGGCGGGCCTGGCGCTGCGCAGCTTCCAGCGTCTGACCCACGTCGATCCAGGCTTTCGCACCACCAACGTCGTGACGTTCGAGATCAGCCTGCCGGACGCGGCGTATCCGTCGCCGGAGTCGCAGACCGGTTTCTTCCGCGACTTCACGTCGCGTCTTGGCGCCATCCCCGGCGTGGCCGCGGCCGGCGCGGTCAGCATGGCCCCGGTCACGCGTGAGGGTTTCGGCGGCAGCTTCAGCATTCTGGGCCGGCCGTCGGGCCAGGAGGAAGGCAACGCGCAGATCCGTTCGACGACGCCGGGATACTTTGCTGCGCTGTCGATTCCGATCGTCACCGGACGCGGCCTGACGGATCAGGACAGCGCCCAGGCGGCGCCGGTGGCCCTGGTGAGCCAGTCGGCGGCGCGCCGGTTCTGGCCCGGCGAGAACCCCGTCGGCAAGCCGTTGCGTCTGCACGTGAACGAGCCTCGCAAGCTCGTACGGGAGATCGTAGGCGTCGTCGGTGACGTGCGCACCCGCGGAATGGAGATCGAGCCGGTGCCGGTCGTCTACGTACCGCATGCGCAGTATGGGCCTGAGAGCATGACCGTGATGGTGCGGGGCGGGGGCGATCCGCGTGCGCTGCTGCCGCAGATCAATGTGGCGCTGCGCGACCTGGCGCCGGCGGTGGCGATGGGGCGCACCCGCCCGCTGGACGCGCTCGTCTCGGCGAACGTGGCGCCGCCGCGATTCCGCACGCTGCTGCTGACCGTCTTCGCAGCGGTTGCGCTGATGCTGGCGGCCGTCGGTCTCTACGGCGTCGTCGCCTTCTCGGTGAATCAGCGGCGGCCGGAGCTCGGGATGCGGATGGCGCTTGGCGCCGATCGGGGCGCCGTGCTGCGTCTGGTGCTGCGCGAGGGCATGACGCCGGTGGCGATCGGGATCGTGGTCGGTCTCGGCGCGGCGGCGGCTGTCGGCCGCGTGATGACGACACTGCTGTTTGGCGTCGATCCCTTCGATCCGGTGACGTTCATCGCGGTGGCCGCGATGCTCGTGGCGGTGGGCTTCGCTGCGTGTTATGTGCCGGCGCGGCGCGCGACGCGCATGGATCCGGCAGCCAGTCTGCGCTGATGGCGTCGCGCGCAGTCAGCAAGGGATGGACCAAAGCGGCGCGGAGACGACGCCACGGAGTCACGTGGGAGGGGTCCCGGCTGGCTGGTGCGATCGGAAACGGCTGGCTGACGAGTGACGCGGCCGGTGACGGACGGCGTGATTGACGCGGTGAGGGACGGATGCGCAATCCTGGTTCCCGGCGGTCCAAGAAGAGGATTTGCCCGCAACGGGCGGGCCACCCGAATCGCGCCGGCCCCGTCTAAGCAACACGGAGGAGTGATGGGACGACTGCGACAGGACATCCGCTTCGCCGTGCGGACCGCCATCCGCACGCGATCGGTGGCAATGCTCGCGATTCTGGCGTTCGCGCTGGGGATCGGTGTGACGACTGCGGTCTTCAGCATTTTCAGCGGCGTGCTGCTGGCGCCACTGGCGTACCCCGAGCCGGACCAGCTCGTCCTCGTCTACGACACGCAGCCGGCCTGCAAGACCTGTCCCGCGTCGTACCCGAAGTACGTCGATTGGAAGACGCGCAACCAGGTCTTCTCCGCGATCGGCGGATCGACGCAGGCGTCATTCGTGATGACCGGATCCGGCGCGCCCGAGCAGGTGACAGGAGTCTCGGCGACGGCGTCGCTTGCCGACGTCTTCCGCGTCCCGCCGCAGATGGGCCGTTGGTATAGCGAGGCCGAAGATCAGTTCGGCGGTCCGAAAGTCGTCGTGCTCGGCTACCGCTTCTGGCAGCGCCGGCTCAATGGCGATCCGTCGATCGTCGGCCGAAACCTGACGTTCGACGGCGAGGCCTACCAGGTGATCGGGGTGATGCCGGCGACGTTCAATCATCGCAACGCCGACGTTTTCGTGCCGCTGCAGCGCAAGCTGGATCTGTCGACGCGCGGCAAACACTTCCTGACGACCTATGCCAGGCTGAAGCCGGGCGTCCCGCTCGACCGCGCAACCCGCGAGATGCGGCAGCTGGGCGAAGGACTGGCCCGTGAGTTCGGCACCAATCACGGGATCGACGTCCGATCGCTGCGCGAAGCGACCGTCGGCCTCATCCGCGGCCCGCTGCAGGTCCTGATGGGCGCGGTCGTCTGCGTGCTGCTCATCGCCTGCGCCAATGTCGCCAATCTGCTGCTGGCCTCCGGGATGTCGCGGCGGCGCGAGATCGCCGTCCGCCTGGCGCTCGGCGCCGGGCAGCGGCAGATCGCGCGACAGCTGACATCGGAAGCGCTGGTCCTGGCCGCGGCCGGCGGCGGCCTCGGCCTGCTGCTGGCGCTGTGGATCGTCCGGGTGTTCGTCGCTCTGGGGACCAACGCGCTGCCGCGCGCCGCCACGATCCAGATCGACGGTCGCGTCCTCGCCTTCACCGCCGCCGTCACCATCCTCGTCGGCATCGTCTGCGGCTTGTCGCCGCTCCTGCGGCTGCGGCTGCACACGCTCACGACGGCGTTGCGTGAAGGGGATACGCGTACCGGCAGCGGCGGCAGCACGACGTTCGGCAACGGCTTGGTCGTCGCCGAGATCGCCATCGCCTTCGCGCTGCTGGTCGGCGCGGGGCTGATGGTCAAGAATCTGATCCTGCTCGAGCAGCGTGACGCCGGCTTCTCGACCGACCACGTCATCGCCTTCGACGTCTCGCCGTCCGGACCCCGCTACCGGGACGATGCGGCGCGCCGGGAGTTCTACCGCACGCTCGACGCGCGGCTCGCGCAGCTCGGCGGCGTGTTTGCCGTCGGCCTGACGAGCCACCTGCCGATGTACCGCTTCGGCAGCAACGGCGAAATGGCCCGGGAAGGCGGCAACCCTTGGGGCCCGAACGACAACCCGCTCGTCGAATACTGCTTCGTCTACGGCGACTACCTGAAGGCGCTCGCCATTCCGGTGCTGCGCGGACGCGCTCTTGACGGCCGTGACGGCGCCGATACGCGCACGGTGCTGGTCAACCAGGCGATGGCCGACAAGTTCTGGCCCAACGAGGATCCGATCGGCCGCCGCTTCGGCCAGGGGGACGACCCGAAGACCTACTACACGGTCGTCGGTGTCATCGGGACGACGCGATCGTTCGGCTTGGCGGCGAAGTCGCCGTTCGAGTTCTACCAGACGACCGACCAGGTGGCGGTCGGTGGCGTGACGGTGGTGCTGCGCTCGACCGGCGTCGACCCGTCGGCGCTCGTGCCGAGCGCCCGCAGCATCGTTTCGACGCTCGACCCGGCGCTGCCGGTCACCACGGTGCAGACGATGGAGGAAGTGGTGAGCAAGTCGGTCGGGCAGCCGCGGCTCTATTCCGCGTTGTCGGGGCTGTTCGGGGCGCTGGCCGGCCTGTTGGCGATGGTCGGCGTCTACGGCGTCACCGCCTACAACGTCCGCCGCCAGCGGCGCGAATACGGCATCCGGCTCGCGCTCGGCGCCGATCCCGGCTCGGTCCAGCGCCTGATCGTGCGGCGCGGCGCCATCGTCGCCGCGACCGGCATCGCGATTGGCTGCGTCGCCGGCCTGCTGTTGACGCGGCTGATGGCGACCATGCTCAACGACGTGAAGCCGACCGATCCGGCCGTCTTCGCCGGCAACGCGGTGCTCGTGCTCGCCGTGTCGATGGCGGCCTGCTACCTGCCGGCGCGATGGGCCGGCCGGGTAGATCCCGCGCTCGTCCTGCGGAACGACTGACTGCGACCTCGCGGTCGACATGGCATGGACGCGGTATCACAAACGTCGGCGGCCGATCTGCGCGTGCGGGCCGGCCGGCGCCCTATCGTCGTCCTGCCGTTCGAAGCCGATCCCGCGTCCGGTGAGCTCGTCAATCGCATGCACGAGATCGGCGGGTTGCGTGACGCGCGTCAGCCGGTGATCTTGAAGGCTACGCGCTGCGAGACAGGGCCGGTCGGGCCCTCCACGTTGAATTGCAGGAAATACTCTCCAGGCGCGAGCGGCGCCAGCGGCAAATCGAACTGCGTCACTCCGCCGACGCCTGGAACGACGTCGAGATCCTTCATCGTCTGGCCGACGCGGTTGAGCAGCCGCGCCGAGACCGGCAGCGGCGTTCCGGCCGAGTAGGCGGGCACCCGAATCAGCAGGCGTTCGGTCCGCCGGAACTCGCGCGCCGGAATCGGGGGGGCCTTTTCGTCGACCGCGACGTCGCGGAATTCCCGCGCCGATCCCGTCGCCAGCATGATAGGCGGCAGCAGCAGCGGAGTCGCGTCTCTCTGCGAGGGGATATCGAGGTCGCGGGCGTCGGTGTCGAGTTTCTGTCCGGTGACGCCGAATACCGTCATGTCGAGCTGCACGCGCCCCGGCGCGGCCGTGAACTCGGCGAGTGCGCCTGGCCCAGCGCTGCCGGCCCGTACCGGCGACAGGGTTCCCTCGTAGAGCACCTTGCCATCGGGCGTGGTCGCCTTGAGCGTCACGCGCGCCGCCGCATGGCTCAGGGGCGCGGGCTCCCAGGTCACCGCGACGCGGGCCGTGGCGCCGTTCATCCCGGTCACGCCTGACCACAGGCTGAGCAGCGAACTGTGCCGCAGGGTGCGTGGCGGCGGCCGGGGCCGGTCGTCCATCAGCGCCGCCATCGCCTTGCGCACGTCTTCCGACGGCGGCGACACGTAGCCCGCGCGGGTCCGGGCGTCGGCCTGACGCCTGGTCAACGTGATCTGGACCGGGTGATAGCGTCCGTCGTTGCCGTGCGACGAGGTATAGACGACGGTGTATCCGGCGTCGAGCTCGTCGACCGCGTGCGCGACGTCGCCGGCGAGATCGGTGCCACGCGATATCGTGCCGCCGGTTTGCGAGACGAGGCCCGCCAGGAGCGGCGATCCGCCGCCGGCAGCGGCGGGGGCCGGGACGCGCGGATCGAACGCGTAGATCGGCACGTCGTAACGATTGGCGAAACGCTCGACGATGCTCGCGTCGGGGAGGCCGCGGATCGTCGAGCGATGGGCCGCCAGCTCGAACCCTTCGCTGACGAAGAGGACGGCCGAACGTCCCTGCACCGACCCGAGCTGCGCCGTCAGCGCCCGCAGCGCCGAGAGTACGACCTGCGCGCGGCCGGCTTCGACCAGCGTCGGCGCCGTGCCCAGTGTCTCGGCCTCGAGCGGCGTGCGGGGCTCGTAGACGCCCTTGCGCCCCTCGAACTGCGCGATCGCGCGCCGCAGCTCGTCGCGATCCGAGGTGAGCCGGATCGAGGTCAGCGGATCCATCGGCCGCAGCACGAAGGCGAGATCACCCTCGCGCAGCCGGGCGTCGACGAACGCCGTGATCGCGTCGCGCACGCGAGCCGTGTCGGCAGGATCGACGTGGAACTCGTCGAGCAGGATCGCCAGACGCCGCTTGTCCGGCCGCCGGGCCTCGACCGCGTCGATTTTCTGAACGATGCCGTCTTCCTTGAGCTCGAAGTCTCTGCTGGTGAGGCCCTGGACGGGCCGGCCCTGACGGTCGGTGACCAGCGTGCCGATCCGCACGCTGCCGGTGTCGGCGGCGGCAAGGGCAACGGCGAGAGCGGCCGCCGGCAGGATCACGTCTCCATCTTGCCAGAAAGCGCAAGGCAGAAGTGTGGCGGGAAGACAGGGGCGGAGGGCGGGTCCGAAGGCCGTTTCGTCAGGCGCCGCGAGCCTGACGAACCGTCGTTCGTCCCCCGTCGTTCGTCCCCCGTCCTGCTACATCGTCGACAGCTTCCACCCGCCGCGGTATTCGCGACGGAGGAACTGGTTGGCGTAGTCGGAGTTGGTGACGCGCATGTTCTGGGCGTCGTAGTAGATCTTCGTGCGCGCCCGCAGCGAGACGACACCGAGCAGCATCACCTCGACCAGCCGCGCCGCGTAGGAGAACGGCGACGAGGTCTGGCCGTTGCCCTTGGCCGCCTCGACCCAATTCATCTCGTGCGACGCCTGGATGCGCGGCAGCGTCTCCTTCGGCTTGCCGTACGAGTCGTGGAGCGCATGCGGCAGCAGTTGCGGCTTGTAGCCGTAGGTCTCGTGCATCAGCTTGCCCTTGCTGCCGATGAACATGACGCCGCCGTCGGGATTGACGTTCTCCTTGTACACCTTGTGGCCGTTCTTCTCGACCATCTCGTCGCTGAACTCGGCGGGCCGCGGCGGCAGCAGGCCGCCGTCGTACCACGTGAGCTTCACCGCCGGCTTGTTGCCGCGCGCCGCGAACTCGTAATACGCGGTCGTCGCGTTGGGATAGCAGACGTCGTTGAACGGCGTCGAGATCGTTTCGACGCTGGTCGGCATGTCGAGGTCGAGCGACCAGAAGGGAAAGTCGATGAGATGGGCGCCCATGTCGCCGAGCGCCCCCTGGCCCCAGTCGACCCAGCCGCGCCAGTTGAACGGGTGATAGACGGGGTGATAGTCGACGAACGGCGCGACCCCGAGGAAGAGATCCCATTTCAGCGTCTCGGGCACCGGGTAATTGCCCGCCATCGCCGCGGCGAGGCGTTTCTCGACGCCGGGGCCGTTCCACGCCAGCGGCTGCCCGTCCTTGGTCTGCATCGCCGCGGCGTCGGGACGCGGCAGCCCCTGCGGCCAGTAGCCGAGCGGCCGGTTGGTCCAGACGTGCACTTCGCGGACGTCGCCGATCGCCCCCTGCTGGATGTACTCGACGGTCGAGCGGCTCTCGCTGTGGGAGTGCCCCTGGTTGCCCATCTGCGTCGCGAGCTTTGGATTCGCCTTCGCCTTCGCGGCGAGATGGCGGGCCTCCTCGACCGACCAGCACAGCGGCTTCTGCACGTAGACGTGCTTGCCGAGGTCCATCGCGGCCGACGCGATCGGCGCGTGCATGTGATCGGGCGTGGCGACGATCACCGCGTCGATGTCCTTCTGTTGCGAGAGCATCTCGCGGTAGTCGGTGTAGTGCTTCGTTTTCGGCAGCTGATCGACGAGGTGCTGATAGCCGGCGGCCGTCTGCCCCTGGCGCGCCGGATCGAGGTTCGGCGACTGGCCGGCGCGCGCCGGCGCGGGATTCCGGCGCTGCTCGAGCTCGCGCGAGAATCGCTCGATCGATTTCCCGGCGTAGTCCCAGTCGACGTCGCAGATCGCGACGATGTTCTGGGTGCCGACGTTGGCCAGGTTGGTGTGGCCCATGCCGCCGATGCCGACGCTGGCGATGTTGAGAAGATCGGATGGCGGTGTGTAGCCGCGTCCGAGCACGTGCCGAGGCACGATGGCGATCGACGCGCCGGTGAGCGCGGCAGTTTCGATGAACTGCCGCCGCGAAACGCCCTTCGACTGGTCGTCCATGAGTCCCCCTTCAAAAACGGGTGTCATGATATACCTTCCGGACATGACCCAGATGATCGCGCTGCTGCTCTCCCTGTTCGTCCTGCAGGCGCCAGCGCCGAAAGCGGGACCGTGGAGATCGCTCTTCGACGGGAAGAGCATGGATGCCTGGCGCATCTTCAAGACCGACAAGGCGCCGAAGATGTGCGAGACGCCGGGCGCCAAGGACTGCTGGGAGATCGTGGACGGCGTGCTGCAGAAGGACAGCCACGCCAACGACGTCGCCTCCAGAGAGCAGTTCGGCGACTTCGAGCTCGAGCTCGAGTGGAACATCGGCGACGCCAGCAACAGCGGCATCTTCTACCGCGGCACCGACGACTTCGACCAGATTTATTGGAGCGCGCCCGAGTATCAGCTGCTCGACAACGTCAACGCCGCGGACAACAAGAAGGACAACCACCTCGCCGGATCGGTCTACGACCTGTTCGCCCCGCCGAAGGGGGCCGCGCATCCGGCCGGCCAGTGGAACCAGACGCGCATCGTCGCCAAGGGGACGCACGTCGAGCACTGGCTCAACGGCAACGAGGTCGCCTCGTACGACGTCGGCAGCCCCGAGTGGGAAGCGGCGATCCAGGCGAGCAAGTTCAGCCCTGAGAAGTATCCCAAGTTCGGCCGCGCCGCGAAGGGGTATCTCGGCATCCAGGGGGATCATCCCGGAACGCTGAAGCTGCGGAATATTCGGATCCGCGAGCTGATGTAGCGCAGGCCTTCATGCCTGCCTGGCGTTTGCAACTGAAGTAGCGCAGGCCTTCCGACCTGCCTGGCGTTTGCAAGTGAAGTAGCGCAGGCCTTCCGACCTGCCTGGCGTTTGCAACTGAAGTAGCGCAGGCCTTCAGCCTGCCTGGCGTTTGCAACTGAAGTAGCGCAGGTCTTCAGACCTGCCTGGCGTTTTGCAACTGAAGTAGCGCAGGCCTTCAGCCTGCCTGGCGTTTGCAGCGGCAGTCACGCACGTACATCACGCAGAGGGCGCAGAGCCTTGGTCGTCCACATCAACGTCGCAGGCGTTATCGCCGCGTTCGTCGCACCACGCGCGGCAAGGCAGTGAACGATGCGCATCGTCCTCGTTCGTCACCGCAGACCGGGGGGTGTCAGCACGGCACTGATCCCCGGACGCGCAATTGGCGACTGGGTACGCCGTTACGACGCGGTCGGTGTCGCTCAGGACGTCGCGCCGCCACCGACAGCCCGCGAGTTGGCGTCAGCGGCGGCCTGTATCGTCGCTAGCGATCTGCGCAGGGCTCGCGAGTCGGCCGAGTGGCTCGCGCCTACGCGCAGCATCATCCTTGATGCCGGTTTGCGCGAGGCTCCGCTCCCGGAATCGCTCGGCATCGCATTAAGGCTGTCCCCCGGTGCGTGGATTGTGATCGCCCGTCTGGCGTGGTTCCTCAATTGGGGCGGGGCCAGCGAGACCGCGACCGCGACGCGTGTGAGGGCTGTGCGAATAGCCGACCGTCTGGCGGCTCTTGCTGCCGAGCACGAGTCTGTCATGGCGGTGGGCCATGGGATCTTCAATCGATTTCTCGCTCGAGAGCTCCGGCGACGAGGATGGCGAGGACCGAGGAGGTTCCCGCCCGGCTACTGGGGCGTCGCGGAATTCGAGCATGACATCGCCGCGGCCAGGCAGGGCTGAAGCCCTGCGCTACATGTGCGCGGCAGGGCTGAAGTCCTGCGCTACGCGTGCGCGGCGACCTGCGCGCTTCGCTTCGCCGGCGGGCGGAACGCCGCCGCCAGCAGCACCGCCGCGAGGATCGCCATGCCGAGCGGCACGAGGAACAGGCTGCGGAAGTCGACGCCTGCCGCCGTCTTGAACGTCTCGCCCATCAGCTTCGGACCGATGACGTTGGCCACGAGCGGGCCGAGGCCGAGAATCATCAGGTTGAACAACCCCTGCGCGCTGGCGCGTACGTCCTTCGGGAAGAACTCGTCGACGAAGATGTAGACGGTCGCGAAGAAGAACGCATAGGCGACGCCGTGGATCACGTTGATCAGGATGATCGCGGCCTTGTACTGCGGAAAGAATGCGAACACAGCGAAACGCGCCGCATGCCCCATGATCCCCAGGATCATCGTCGTTCGCCAGCCGAATCGTTTCAGCGTGATCCCGAGAATCGCCATCGTCGAAATCTCGGCGACCTGGCCGATGCTCATCACCGGCATGATCCAGTTCCCCGGAATGCCGACGCCGCCGGCGGCCACGGCCGTGCCGAGGAACGAGCCCGTCCAGTTGAAGAAGAGGTTGTGCACCGTGGAGTCGATAAACGTGACGACGAACAGCACGAGTATGAACGGCGCGGCCAGCAGCTTCAGCGCCTCGAGCCATGCGAACTTGTCGGAGCCGGCCGTCACCTTCTTCGGCGGCGTGTGCGGGAGCGTCAGGCTGAAGGCGGCGAGGATCAGCGACGCGATGCCGGCGACGATGAACACCCACTTCGTGCCGGCCGCCAGCGCCGCGCCGGTCAGCCCCGAGCCGAGCACGGTGCCGAGCCAGTCGACGAAGCCGGTCGTCGCGGTCGCGTGCACCTTGTCCCAGTCGACGAGGATGAACGTCATCGGCCACGCCGCCAGCACCCAGCCGATCGTGCCGCCCATGCGAACGATGCCGAATTCCTTCTGCGCATCCTTCATGTTGGCGAAGGAGATCGAGTTGGTGATCGAGATCGTCGGCACGTAGAGCAGGCAGTGAATCAGCATGAAGCCGAAGAATGGCCAGAAGCTCTGCGTGAAGAAGAGCGCGATCATCGCGACGCCGCCGATGAGATGACTCGCCGCCAGGAACCGCTCCGCGGCGAAGTTGCGATCGGCGAACTGATTGCTGAAGAACATGCCGATGATCGCGGCGACCGGGAAGGTGCTGAGGATCCAGGTCTGCTCGGCCGGTGAGAAGCCGACGCTCGGAAGGTAGCCGAAGATCAACGGGTACCAGGCTCCCCAGATGAAGAATTCCAATACCATCATCAGAATCAGCTTGAGGCGGATCGTCGGATTCATCGGTGGGCGCATGGTACCACGATGGGCGATGGGCGACAGGCGAGGGGTCGTGGTGGCTCGACAGAACCGAGTTAGATTAGGGGCGCATATGAACAGGAAGTTGATCGTTGTCGGGGGATTCGTCCTCGGAGTCGCCGCGCTCGCGGCACAGCCGGCGTTGCCGACCGGCGTCACCAAGGGTCCGTCGATGGGCGGCATCACCGAATACGACTACCCGAACGGCCTCCGCGTGCTGCTCTATCCCGACGCCGGCGAGCCGAAGATCACGATCAACGTGACCTATCTGGTCGGCTCGCGCCACGAGGGCTACGGCGAGACCGGCATGGCGCACCTGCTCGAGCACATGGACTTCATCGAGACGACCGGCGGCCGTAAGATCAAGAACGAGATCACCGCCCACACTTCGGCCTGGAACGGCACGACGAGCGACGATCGGACGAACTACTACGAGACGATCCCCTCGACCGACGACAACCTGCAGTGGGCGCTCGGCCTCGAAGCCGACCGCATGGTCAACGTCAAGTTCACCAAGGAAATCCTCGACACCGAGATGACGGTGGTGCGCAACGAGTTCGAGCGCGGCGAGAACAACCCGGCCTCCATCCTGCGCGAGCGCGTCGCCTCGACCGCCTACCTCTGGCACAACTACGGCAAGTCGACGATCGGATCGAAGGACGATCTCGAACGCGTGCCGGTCAATCGGCTGGCCGAGTTCTACCGGAAGTTCTATCAGCCCGACAACGCGGTGCTGACGATCACCGGGCGCATCGACGAAACGAAGACGCTGCAGATGGTCGCCGTCACGCTCGGCGCACTCCCGCGGCCGACCCGGGTGCTCGACCAGACCTACACCGTCGAGCCGCCGCAGGACGGCGAACGCTTCGTCGCGCTGCGCCGCGTCGGGCAGGGGCAGAACGTCATCGTCGCCTATCACGCCGTGTCGGCCTCGCATCCCGACGCGGCGGCGCTGCAGGTGCTGGCCGGCATCATGAGCGGCGGGGGCGGTCGCGGCGGTCGCGGCGGCGGAGGCGGAGGGGGGCAGGAAGGACGCCTCGCCAAGGCGCTGGTCGACGCCAACCTCGCCGAGTCGGCGTCGATGGGTTTCCAGCTGGAGTACGACCCGGGTCTGGTGATGGTGTCGGCGAACCTCAATCAGGATCAGTCCCTCGACAAAGCGCGCGACGCCCTCTTCAAGACGATCGACGACGTGATCGCGAATCCACCGTCAGCGCAGGAGGTGGACCGCGTCGTCAGCCAGATGCTGCGCGGGCTCGAGAACAACCTGTCGAACCCGCAGGCGATCGCCACCGGTGCGCTCAACACCGCGATCGCGCAGGGGGACTGGCGGCTGATGTTCCTGCAGCACGACCGGCTCGACTCGGTGACGCCGGGCGAGATCGTCCGTGTCGCCAAGGCCTACTTCAAGCCGTCGAATCGCACGGTCGGCTACTACATTCCCGACGCCGCGCCGGATCGCAGCGTGATCAGCGCGGCGCCCGATCTGAAAGAGATACTGAAGAACTACACCAGCACGGTCAAGGTCGCGCGCGCCGAGTCGTTCGATCCGACCATCCCGAACATCGAGCAGCGCATCGTCCGCTCGACGCTGGCGAACGGCATGAAGGTCGCCGTCCTTCCGAAGAAGACCGCGAACAACATCGTCATCGGGCGCGTCGACCTTCGTTTTGGCGATGCGACGTCACTCCGGGGCCAGCGCGAGCCGGCGTCGATGGCCGGCGCGTTGCTGATGGACGGGACGACCAACCACACCCGCGAGCAACTGCAAGAGGCCTTGAGCAAACTGAACGCGCAGGTGACGGTCGGCGGCGGCGCCGGCGCCGGGCGCGGCGGTCGCGGCGGCGGCGCAGGCGGCGGCGCACTCGGGACGGTCAGCGCCACCATCACCGCGCCGGCCGAGAACTTCGAGACGGCGCTCCACCTTGCGGCCGAGATCCTCCGGACGCCGGCCTATCCTCAGGACGCCTTCGATCGCCTGAAGACGCAGCGGCTGAAGGCGCTCGAACTGACGCCGACCGAGCCGAATCAACTCGCGAGCGATCTGCTGAACCGCCATCTCAGTCCTTTTGCGGCGAGCGATGCGCAGTACGTGCCGACGCGGGAGGAGCAGATTCCGGACCTCCGCACGGTGACGCTGGAGGATGCGCGGCGCTTCCATGATCGCTTTTACGGCGCGAGCGACGGCGTGCTGGCCATCGTCGGGCCGGTGGACCCGGCGGCGATCAAGAAAGACTCGGAAGCGCTGTTCGGCGTATGGAAGAGCCGTGAGCCGTATCGCGCGCTCGCCCCTCCGTTCAAAGCGGTGGCGCCGATCAACGAGAAGATCGAGACGCCCGACAAGGCCAACGCCGAGTTCCTCGCCGGCGAGCGCTTCGAGATGTCACAGAACGATCCCGACTACCCGGCGATGGTGCTGGCGAGCTACCTGTTCGGGGAACCGATCACGTCACGCATCTCGGATCGCATCCGGAACCGCGAGGGCTTGAGCTACGGCGCCAACGCGCGCATCACGGTGCCGGCCGAGGGGGACTCGGCGATGCTGTCCGGAACGGTGAGTCTCAACCCGGGCGCCGGGCCGAAGGTCGAGGCGAGCTTCGTCGACGAGCTGAAAAGCGTGTCCGAGAAGGGATTCACCGCGGCGGAAGTGGACGGCGCGAAGAAGGCGTGGCTCGACTCGCGCCTGGTTGGCCGCGCGACGGATGCCGCGCTGGTCGCGCTGATGGTATCGCACGAACAGATCGACCGTCCGCTGCAGTGGGACGCGGATCTCGAGAAGAAGATTGCCGCGCTCACCGCCGATCAGGTGAACGCGGCATTCCGCAGACACATCGATCCCGCCGCGCTGTCAATCGTCAAGGCTGGCGACTTCAAGGCGGCCGGCGTCTACAAATAGCGACGGTGCCATAACACGCCGATGACGGGTCCCTTCATCGCACTCGGCACCGTCGCGGTCGTCGTCGCGCTGGCCGCGCTCGGCATGCGCGCGCTGCTGCGGGCGGCGAACTCGCATCGCGCCCGCCAGCTGGCCGAACCCGGGGCGATGCTCGGACTGATGCCGATCGATGCGCTGCCCCCAGATTTGCCGCCGTTCGAGCTGCTCAACACCGGCACGAGCCGCGACGCCGCGCCGATCCTGGGCGGCAGCATCGCCGGGGTCGAGGTGATTGTCTTCGACTACATGTTCAACGACCCGCGGGTCATCGGGTTCACCGGGGTGCATTACCACAACCACGTCGCGACGGCGACGATCGCCTGCGCGAAGGGCTCCCAGCTTGGGCTGCCGCCGTTTGCGATCGAGCCCGACAAGAGCGCTGCGGCCAGGGAAGCGGAAGCGACGGTCGCGCAGCAGGCCGGCGACGCGATGGGAAGAGCCGCGCACGCGCTGATGTCGCTCGCCGAGGGGATGGCCAGTATTCAGCCAGGATGGCGCTTCAGCGATCGGCCCGATGTCCGTTACCTCGTCCGCAACGGCGACCAGGCTGCCGTTCGCGACGCGTTCACGACGCCGGTGCTCGACTTCTTCCGTGGTCACCAGGGTTGGATCGTCGAAGGGGACGGGGACTGGGTGCTGGTGACGTTCTCGTCGCAGCTGCGGCTGCCCGGTTTCGACCCAAGCCAGCAGAGGCTCGACACCGGCCAGCTGAAGCCCGACCAGTTGGGCGCGCTGGTTCGCGCCGCCGTCGACACGATTGCGGCGTTCCGCGCGAGCCGGACCTGAAGGTCTGGGGCCCAGTCGCGGTTCAGAGACTCTCGCGTCAGCGGCGCTTCGCGGCGGTGAGTTCCCGCTCGATGGCATAGCCCGCGTCGACGGCAGCCTGGGTTTCGACGACATCCGTCCCCGAGCGCCAGCCGAGTCGATCGAACAGCTCGTCGACCTCCGCCCGCGAGCGCGCCGTCGACAGCTCGAGCAGTTCGAGCGCGTGACGCAGTTCGTGCCCGACGACGGCGACCCCGTGGTCGTCAACCCTTGCCGAAAAGAAGATCCTGAGCACGCGATAGCGGCCGGCCGTCGAGACGTTGTGCGACAAGCCTCCGAGCAGCCGCGTCGCAGGACCGACCATCGGCGGTTGCGTCACGAAGACGAGACCGTCCGTGCGTTCGACGCGTTCGAGCAGGTCCTTGAGGATCGGCGACCGGGCGGCTCCGTCCGCGACCGCCGCGGCGAGCCGGCAGTCGAGAATGCGAACGTGGTCAGGGAGCGCCGTCTCGCACGCGGTCGCGTGTGACGTTGCCGCTATGCCCAGCAGGCCCGCGGCCAGAAGTGTCCGCATCTTTCCCTCCTGGCCGCCACGTGCGCGGACCGGGGGAAAAACCGCTCATTTCGTTTAAGCTACGCAGCCACCGGACAGTTTTTCGATGCCTGAAGGCCTTTCGAAGGCAGACGTGACGGGCATGCTCCAGCGATGGCGCGAGAATGGCGGTCAGCCCGACCCCCGTCTTGTCGCGGCCGTCGAACGGGAGCTCAGACGTATTGCGGGCGCGTACATGCGCCGCGAACGGCCGGACCACACGCTGCAGCCGACCGCATTGGTCAACGAGGCCTATCTGCGGCTGGTCGATAGCGACGTCGCGTGGGAAGGGCGCGGTCATTTCTTCAGCATCGCCGCCCATCTGATGCGACAGGTCCTGGTCGACCACGCCCGCAAGCACCGGACGGCGAAACGAGGCGCAGGACGCCGTGCCGATCGGTCCGTCTCGAATATCGCCGCTCCCTCGACCGGCGATGTCGACGTCCTCGCGCTGCATTTCGCGCTCGAAGAACTGGCGACGCTCGACGCACGCCAGGCCCAGATCGTCGAGTTGCGCTATTTCGGCGGCCTCACCGAGCAGGAAGTTGCCGACGCCATGCACCTGTCGCCCGCGACGATTCGCCGCGAAGTCGCCAGTGCACGATTCTTCCTCCGACGACAGCTGAAGCAGGACTGATGGACGCTAAGACGTGGCAGCAAGCGAAGCAGTGGCTGATCGAGGCGGCGGCGCTGCCCGATTCGGCGCGTGCGGCGTTTCTGACGGCGCGCTGTCCCGACGAAGCGGTGCGGCGCGAGCTGATGGAAATGCTCGCGTCCGACGGCCCGTTGACCGGGATCGTGTCCCTGTCGACCCTGGCGCGGGGCTCGCGGCTGGGACCGTACGAGATCGACACGGTCATCGGCGCGGGCGGGATGGGCGAGGTCTACCGCGCGCGCGACGGACGCCTCGGCCGCGACGTGGCGATCAAGGTGCTGCCGGTGTTGTTTGCCAGCGACCGCGATCGGCTGGCGCGGTTCGAGCGCGAGGCGAAGCTGCTGGGGTCGCTGAATCATCCGCACATCTGCACCCTGTTCGACGTGGGCCGCGAGGCCGGCACCGACTTCATCGTTATGGAGTACGTCGACGGCGAGCTCTTGAGCGACCGCCTGCGCAAGGGACCGCTGCCGGTCGACAAGGCTCTCGCCTGCGCGATCGAGATCGCCGACGCACTCGACAAGGCGCACGCGCTCGGCATCGTCCATCGCGATTTGAAGCCCGGCAACGTCATGCTGACGAAGTCGGGGGCGAAGCTGCTCGATTTCGGGCTGGCGCGCAGCACGCGCACGCCGTCGCATAACGTGACGAAGACCGGCATGCTGCTCGGCACACTGCGCTACATGTCGCCGGAGCAATTGCAGGGCGCGGAGGCGGACGCGCGCAGCGACGTGTGGGCGTTCGGCTGCGTGCTGTACCAGATGCTGACGGCGCGCCTGCCGTTCGATGGGGAATCGGACGCGACCATCGGCGCCGCGATTCTCGGGGCGCAGCCGCCGCCGCTCGCCGCGAGCGTGCGAGGCTTGCCGCCACCGCTGCAGAGGATCGTCGACCGGTGTCTGGCGAAAGAGCCCGACGATCGCTGGCAGTCGGTAGTGGACCTGCGTCACGAGCTCGAGTGGGTCGCCTCCGGTCGCCTCACGGCTGGCGCGCCGGCGGAAGGGCAGGCCGCTGCGCCGTTGCGCGATCGCGTGGCGTGGGCCGTCGCCGCACTGGCGGCCGCCCTCGCGATCGCGGCAGGGTCGTTCGTCGTCTGGAACGCGCGCCGCGCCCCTGCGCCGGCCTTGATGCGGAAGTTGATTGCCATCCCCGATGGGATCGATCGGGCAAGCTCCTTCGCGTTGTCGCGGGACGGGCTACAGCTGGCCTTTGTCGGCCATCCGCGTGACAGGAGCGCGCCGCCGCTCATCTGGGTTCGTTCGCTCGTCGGTGACGCCGACGCGCGATCGCTTCCCGGGACCGCGGGAAGCCGTTTTCTGTTCTGGTCGCCGGAGGGCCGCAGGTTGGGGTTCTTTGCCGACGGGAAGCTGAAAAGTATCGATGTGGCGAGCGGCGTGATCCATGAGCTCTGTCCTGCACCGAACCCCCGCGGAGGGACGTGGGGAGGGCACACGATCCTGTTTGTGCCCGAACAACACAGCGGCATCCACCGAGTTGCTGATGACGGCGGTCAGGCGTCGCCGGTGACGACGCCGCAGCAGCTGGACGACTTACACCGGTTTCCGAGCTTTCTCGCCGACGGCGCGCACTTCCTCTTTACAAGGGTCAAGGACGGTGTCGTGAGCATCGAGATCGGATCGCTCGCCGATCGCGGGATCATCGAACTGCAGCGCAACAGCTCGTGGAACCTGGGGCGCGGTGTGACGCAAGCATATGTCTTCGGCGGCATGCTGGTGTTTGCGCTCAACGGGTCCGTGGTGGCACAGGCGCTGGACGAAAAACACTGGCGCCTGTCGGCCGATCAGGTGCTCGTGGCCAAGGACGTAGACATCGACGATGCATCCAGTCAGGCGTTTGCCGTCTCGGACAGCACGGTCGTCTACCGATCATCACTGGGTCGCTCTCCGTCCCAGCTCACCTGGCTCTCGAGGAACGGTGGCGTAGGGCCGGCGATCTGGGACGCGGCGGTGTTCCAATCGGTGCAACTGTCGCCCGATGACAGCCAAGCCGTTGTGGCGCGCTCCGACGGATCGAAACTTCTCCTTTGGGCGATCGATCTCGCTCGAGCTGCGCCGCAACAGCTGACAGTGGGTTCCGGAGCCCCGGTTCTGTGGTCACCCAATGGCGATCGCGTGCTGTTCAGAAAGCCGGGCGAGGTCTTTCACGACAGTATCTACTCGATTCGCGTGGATGGAAGTGGCAGCGAGCAGCTCGTGGCGAATCAGCCTGACAAAGACATGAAGTGGCCGCTCGGCTGGTCAGAGACCGGTTCGCTGCTGTATGGCGCGCCGGGCCGGTTCTCAGCCGATTTGTGGGAGTTATCCTCCGGCAACGCGCGCATCATAAACTCGGCAGAGAATGCGAACATCGATTTCGGTGATGCCGCCGTCACACGGAAGGGCGATCTGATCGCGAGTGTGGTCGGAAGGAGCGCGTTGTACGTGCAGCCGATCCGCAGCAGCCGCCGAACCCTTGTTTCAGGCGGCAGCGTCGCCTACCCTCGGTGGCGCGCGGACGGCCACGAACTCTACTTTATTGCCGCCGGACACCTGATGGCCGCCGACGTTTCGGGGGGGGATCCGGTGAAGGTCAGTATGCCGCATCCGCTCTTCGAATTCCGCGGATCCATGTATTCCCCGACAAGAGACGGCCAGCGCTTTCTCGCCCTGGTTCCGCAGGCCTCGGGCCAGCCAGCGCCGGTAGGCATCGTCCTCAACTGGACCAGCCTGCACGCCAAGTAAACTGGTAGCCATCGCGCCCGTCATCACCGTCTCCGGCGTCCGCAAGACCTACGGCCAGCTCGTCGCCGTCGACGACGTGTCGTTCGACGTCATCGAAGGGGAGACCTTCGGCCTGATCGGCCCCAACGGTGCCGGCAAGACGACGACGATGGAGTGTGTGGAAGGCCTGAGGACCTTCGACCGGGGCACGGTCCGCGTCCTCGGTCTCGATCCGTTCAAGGACGTCTACCGCCTCCAGCAGCGCATCGGCGTGCAGCTGCAGCAGGCGCAGCTGCAGAAGCGCATCAAGGTGCGCGAAGCTGTGCACTTGTGGTGCGCGCTCTACCGTAAACCGGCCGCCGATGGCGATCGGCTGCTCGAGCAGCTGGGCCTCTCCGAAAAGCGCGACGCGTGGTTCACGACGCTGTCTGGCGGACAGAAACAGCGTCTCTTCATCGCGCTGGCGCTCGTCAACGATCCCGAGCTGGTCTTCCTCGACGAGCTGACCACCGGGCTGGATCCGCAGGCGCGCCGCGCCATCTGGGACCTGATCCGCGGCATCCGCGCGCGCGGCAAGACGGTGTTCCTGACGACCCACCTGATGGAAGAGGCGGAGCGGCTCTGCGACCGCGTCGCGATCATCGAGCACGGACGGACCATCGACATCGACACGCCGGCAGCGCTGATCGCGCGGCACTGTCCGGAGCGGACGGTGGTGTTGACGACGATCAATCCGGACGCGGAATCGCGCTTCCGCGCCATTCCGCATGTGTCCGACGTGCAGCGGCAGGACACCCGCTTCACGATCCAGGGGCGCGGCGACGGCTTCATCGGCGACGTCATTCAGTGCGTGTCGGAGAGCGCGATCACCGTGACCGACTTCCGGACGGTGCATCCGTCGCTGGAGGACGTGTTTCTCCGTCTCACCGGCCACGCGATTCGGGATTGAGCATGCGCGGTCTACTGCGTCTGACCTGGCTGGAGATCAAGATCTTCCTGCGCGAGCCGCTCGGGGCGATCGGCACGCTCGGCGTGCCCGTCCTCGTCTACCTGTTTCTCGGCCGGCTGTTCAGCCGCGGCCGGCCTGTGCCGGAGAGCCTGCCGTTCATGGCCTACGGCATCGCCACCCTGGGCGGCGTCATGATCGCGATCAACGCCGTTCTCTCGCTGGTGACGATCGTCGCCATCTACCGCGAGTCGGGCATCCTCAAGCGGCTGCGCGCGACGCCGCTGCGGCCGTCGACCATTCTCGTCGCGCACGTCCTCACCAAGCTGCTGTTCACGGCAGTGACCTTTCTCTTGCTCGCCCTCGCCGGACGCCGATTCTTCCCGGCGAGCATGCACATTCCCCTGGTCTCGTTCACGCTGGCGCTGCTGCTCTCGACGTGGGCGATTCTGGCGCTCGGGTTCGTGATCGCCAGCGTCGTCTCGACGGCCAGATTCGCGCAACCGTTGGCGACGTTGGTGCTCTACCCGATGCTGGCGCTGTCGGGGCTCTTCTATCCGATCGCGGCGCTGCCCCCCGTCTGGCGGGCGCTCTCGCGCGTCATGCCGATCACCTATGTGGTGTCGCTCCTCGAGGGGATCATGAAGGGTGAGGGCTGGCAGGCGCACCTGACGGATGTCGCGGCGCTTGTGATCGTGTTTGCGGTGTGCATCGCGCTGTCGAGCAAGCTCTTTCGCTGGGAATAGCTGATGACTGCAACGTCCGCGTTCTTTCAGGGGAAGGCCGTCCTGATCACGGGCGCGTCATCCGGGATCGGCGAAGAGCTCGCCTGGCAGCTCGGTCAAGCGGGCGCCCAGGTGACGCTGGCGGCGCGCCGCGCCGGCGCGCTCGAGGCCGTCGCGAAGCGGATGACCGACGCGGGGCAACCGCATCCGCTCGTCGTGCCATGCGACGTGACCCGCGATGGTGACGTCGAAAGCGCGGTCGCCGAATCGGTCCGCCGCTGGGGACGCCTGGACGTGGTCATCGCGAATGCCGGGTTCGGCATCGTCGGAGCATTCCGGGACCTCTCGCTGAGCGACTACCGCCGCCAGCTCGAGACCAACGTGTTCGGCGTGCTGCGAACGATCCAGGCGGCGCTGCCCGAAATCGACAAGACCTGCGGCAACGTGGTGATCGTCGGCAGCGTCGCCGGCTGGTCGGCCACGCCGAACTCGTCGCCATACGCGCTGAGCAAGTTCGCCGTGCGCGCGCTCGCCGACGCGATCACGCCTGAGCTCCGTCGCGACGGCGTCACGGTGACCCTGATCAGTCCGGGATTCGTCGCCAGCAACATTCGCCGCGTCGACAACCAGGGAACCCTGCACGCCGCGGCCGCGGATCCGATTCCGGCGTGGCTGGTGATGCCGGTCGACAAAGCCGTGCGTCAGATGCTGCGAGCGGTGGCACGCGGACAGTCCGAGGCCATCATCACCGGGCACGGGAAAATTCTGGTGGCGATCGAACGTTTTACGCCATGGTTGTCACGTGCGATCAAGCGACGGCTGGCGGCGAGGGGCGGCGATCGCTCGCAAGCGAAGGACGAACCGTAACGCTTACGAAATATGACGTCGCGGCATGCGCGTCATCAGAAGAAGGCGCTCGATGCGCCGCGCGCTCCGTGCTTCAATCGATCTCACCGACTGGGTTGTCGGGATTTCATTGACTCATATTACGGAGAACACGATCGCATGAGAACGAATACTCGCACGGTGATGTTCGCCCTCGCACTGACGCTGGGCGCAGGCTATACGTCGCAGATCGTCAGCGCCAGCGCGGCGCAGAGCACCCCGGCCTCGGCCACGCGCAAAGGTGTGATCAAGAAGATCGACACCACGACGATCGTGCTGACCCCATCGGACGACAAGAAGAGGGAAGCCACGTACACCCTCGCGCCGGCGGCGACGCGGAGCGGCCAGTGCGACATCGGCGACGACGTCGTCATTACCTATCACTACGAGCAGGGCAGGGCGGTCGTGACGGCCGTCGCCGGCAAGGCGGCGTAAGAGCGGGCCGCCTCGCGGCGGCGACTACACGCCCAGTTTCTTCAGCGCCTCGGGCGGGCAGCCCTTCCACTCGGCGACCATCACATTGCCGAGGTATTTCAGGTCCTGCACGCCCATCTGGCTCGAGAAGAAGCCCGACGCGGTGAGATCGCGGAAGCTGTTGAAGAAGGCGACGCCGTGGCGGAACTCCGGCTTCGCCGTCTTCGGCCACGCGATGTCGTCGAGGACGGCGGCGCGCTGATCGGCGGCGCAGTCGACGAAGCGCTTCTCGTAGCGCAGCTCGCATTGACGATCGAGCCAGGCGAGACCGCCGCGCATCGCGGTCTGGCGGTTCGGCTGTTCGTCCAGCATGAAGTCCATGAACTCGGGGACGCCGGCGTCGGTGGCGCTGCCGGACCGGTCGTCCCTGGGAATGATCAGATCGACGAGCACGCGGACCGTCGCGTATTCGTGCGCCGTGAAGAACGTCGGGGTGAAGGGAGCCGTGCGCGCCGATTGCGCGGCGGTCGCGGCCTGCGCCGCTTCCGCGTCGGTCCACGTAAAACCGGCCGCCACCGGCGCGGCGCCGAGCAGCTGCAATACCGTCCGGCGATTGATCTTGTCCATTTACAGGGCTCCCGCCTTCCGCTGCTCGGCGATGTAGGTGCTGGTGCGCATCGACAGCGCGAGGATCGTCCACGTACAGTTCTTGTCGGCCTGCGAGACGAACGGCCCGCCGTCGGTGACGAACACGTTCTTCGCGTCGTGCGCCTGGCAGTACTTGTTGAGCACGGACGTGGACGGGGCGCTGCCCATGCGCGTGACGCCGAGCTCGTGGATGATGCGCCCGCCGGCCGCCAGACCGTAGTCGTCCTCCGGCCCCGGCATCGAGGACATCGGCGTGCCGCCCATCTGCTGGATGATGGCGCGGAAGGTTTCCTGCATGTGCTTGCCCTGCTTGCGCTCGTTGTCGCTCCAGGCGAAATGGAAGCGCAGCACCGGGATGCCCCACTTGTCGACGGTGCGCGGATCGAGGTCGAGATAGGTGTCCCGGTTCGGGATCATCTCGCCGCGTCCGGCGAAATTGACCGTCGCGCCGTAGAGGCGCCGGTAATCGTTCTTCAGCTTCGCGCCATACCCGCCGAAGTCGAGCGCGGCGCCTGACGCGTCGGTGCCGGTGTGGTTCTGGATGCCGCCGCCGAAGCCGCCACCCGGCATGCGGCGACCGCCGCTGATCTCGATGTGATAGCCGCGCGGGAAATCGAGCTTCTTGTTGTCGAGCCACCACGGCATGTAGAGGTGCATGCCGCCGACGCCGTCTTCGTTGTGCGGCGGCATGTCCATCATCGACGGGATGAAGCCGGTCACGCCGAGGCCGGTCGAGTCGGTCAGGTAACGGCCGACGTTGCCGGTCGAGTTGCCAAGCCCCTGCGGGAACCTCGCCGACCTCGAGTTGAGCAGGATGCGCGCCGACTCGCACGCGCTCGCCGCGAGCACGACGATCCGTCCGCGGACATGGTTGTCCTGGCCGGTCGCCTTGTCGATATAGGCGACGCCGTCGGCGAGCCCGTTCGCGTCGACCGTCACCTCGCGCGCCATCGCGCCAGCAACGATCTGCAGGCGCCCCGTCGCCATGGCCGGCGGCAGCAGCACCGACGGCGACGAGAAGTTCGAGTGCGTCATGCAGCCGCGGTTGCACTGGCCGCAGTAATGGCAGGCGGCGCGGCCGTTGTGCGGGCGGGTCAGGATCGACAGGCGCGCCGTTACGCACGGGATGTCAAGCTTTTCCGACGCCTGCCTGATCAGGTGCTCGTAGCAGCGCGGTTGCGGCGGCGGCAGCCAGATGCCGTCGGGTTCGTTCGGGAACCGCGGCCCGAGGTTGGCTCCGAACACGCCGACGAGCTTGTCGACCTCGTCGTAGTACGGCTTGATGTCGTCGTAGGTGATCGGCCAGTCGTCGCCGAGGCCGTCGACGCTCTTCCGGCGGAAGTCGTCGGGGCCGAATCTCAACGAGATGCGTCCCCAATGATTGGTGCGGCCGCCGAGCATGCGGGAGCGGAACCACCCGAACTCGCTGCCGGGCGCATTGGTATACGGTTCGCCGTCGAGCGTCCAGCCGCCAAGGGCGGCGTCGTACTCGCCCCCCTGCCGGGCGGGAATCGATCCGCCGCGGCGCGGCGAGTCGTAGTTCCACCGCATCATGTTGGAGTCCTTCACCGGATCCCACATCGGCCCGGCCTCGAGCATGAGCACGTTGGCGCCAGCCTCGGTGAGCACCTTGGCGGCCATGCCGCCGCCGGCGCCGGAGCCGATGATGACGACGTCGTAGAGGGTGCGGTTGCGGATGATCTGCATGGGTGGTTCGCCGCGATTGTAACGCCAGAACCGACGGGAGACAGCCTGCATGTTATGCTCCTGTCCGGTTCCGGTCCGCTGCTACGATCACACATGCGAACGAGTGCCGCTGGATAATGTCGGGGTATCTGCCTCTCGCCGTTTTTCTCGGGCTGATCCTCGCGTTCGCGGCCGTCTCGCTCGCCGGCGCCTGGCTCGTCCGGCCGGCGCGTCCGGCGGGCTCGAAATCCGAGAACTACGAGTGCGGCGCGCCGCCGATTGGCGAAGCGTGGGTGCAGTTCCCGGTCGGGTTCTACCTCGTCGCATTGATCTTCCTCGTGTTCGACACGCTCGCGGTGTTCCTCTTTCCGTGGGCGGTGACGATGCGGGCGCTCGGGATGGGCGGCCTGAAGGCGATGCTGGGCTTCGTCGGCATCCTGAGTCTCGCGTGGGTGTATGCCTACCGGGAGGGGATCCTCGAGTGGAAATAAAGCCGCCCATTCCCCAGATTCCCGTCCCGTTCTGGAAAGACATCAAGGATCTGCAGGAGTGGGAGACCCACCATCAGCGCCGACCGGAGCGCGGCGACAAGCATTCCCCGTTCTTCGAGCAGCTCACTGAAGGCCTCCACAACTTTCCCGGCGGTTTCGCGCTGACAACGGTGGCCGACGGGTTCTTCAACTGGGCGAGGAAATCGTCCGTGTGGCCGGTCTCGTTCGGGCTGGCCTGCTGTGCCATCGAGATGATGGCGACGTTCGCGTCGCGCTTCGACGTCGAGCGGCTCGGCATGGTGCCATGGGCGTCGCCGCGGCACTCGGATCTGATGATCGTGTCGGGCACGGTGACGATCAAGATGGCGCCGATGCTCGAGCGTATCTACGAACAGATGCCGGATCCGAAGTGGGTCGTCTCGATGGGCTCGTGCGCGAATTCCGGCGGCCCCTTTCGCCACGGCTATCACGTCGTCAAGGGGGTGGATCGGGTCGTGCCGGTGGACGTCTATGTGCCGGGCTGCCCGCCGCCGCCCGAGTCGCTGCTGAACGGATTGCTGCTGCTCCAGGACCAGATCGCGCACTTCCGCCGGACCGGGAAGCGCGCCGACGCCAACGAGAAGGTGGACTAGTGATCACCCTCGAGCGGGCGCGCGAGCTGCTCGCCGCCGTCGGCACGGTGGCGCCGGCGGCGTCGCCGATCACCGTGCAGGTCGCGGCGGAGCGCTGGCTCGAGGCAGCGCGGGTCGCCAAGGACGCGGCCGGCTGCGCCTTTTTCAATTTCCTGACGGCGATCGACTGGAAGGCGGACGGCCTCGAAGTCGTCGCCTGGTTCGACAACCTCGACGCGAACATCTCGGTGCAGCTGCGCACGCGGCTCGTCGCGGGGCAGACGGCGTGCCCGTCGCTGGTGCCGATCTTCCGCGGCGCGGACTGGATGGAGCGCGAGTGCTTCGACATGTTCGGCATCCGCTTCGACGGCCACCCCGATCTGCGGCGCATCCTGCTCGGCGACGACTGGGAGGGGCATCCGCTCCTCAAGTCCTACGCGGTCGACACGCCGCATCCTCCCTACAGATAGCCGACGCGTATGAGCGACGTCCGCGCCATCGACTACCAGGGCAGCGAGCGGCTGACCATGAACATGGGGCCGCAGCACCCGTCGGCGCACGGCGTCTTCCGCGCCATCCTGACGCTCGAAGGGGAGACGGTGGTCGGCGTCGACGCCGTGATCGGCTATCTGCACCGCTGCCACGAGAAGCTCGCCGAAACGCTCGCCTACGTGCAGTACCCTTCGATTGCGTCGAAGACCGACTACGTCGCGGCGATGTGCAGCGAGTTGGCGTATGTCAGCGCCGCGGAACAGATCGGACAATTCGAGGTTCCCAGGCGCGCGCAGTACCTGCGCGTGATGATGGGCGAGCTGCAGCGGATCGCCTCGCACTGCCTGTGGCTCGGGACGTGGTGCATGGACATGGGAGGGGCGCTCGGCGGCGGCGCCACGATCTTCCTCTACTGCATCCGCGAGCGCGAGCTGGTGCTCGACCTGTTCGAGGCGCTCGTCGGCGCACGCCTCCTCTACGGCTTCCACCAGGTCGGCGGGGTCCGCTATGACATTCCCGAGGGCTGGACGGCGAAGTGCCGGGAGACGATCGATCTGATCGCGGCCCGTCTCGACGAGTACCAGGCGATGCTCGAGGACAATCCGTTCTTCGACATGCGCGTCAAGGGGGTCGGCGTCATCTCGAGCGCGCTGGCGCTGGACCTCGGCATCAGCGGGCCGCTGCTGCGCGGATCCGGGATCAACTGGGATCTGCGTCGCAACGCGCCGTATTCGTCCTACCAGGACTTCCAGTTCGAGGTGCCGGTGGAAGCCGCCGGCGACTGTCATGCGCGCTACCGGGTGCGGATGGTCGAGTTCCGGCAATCGATCCGCATCGTTCGCCAGATACTCGACGGCCTGCCCGAGGGGCCGATCTCGTCGCGCCCGGGCGTCAAGTCGCTGGCGCAGGTCAAGGTGCCGAAAGGGGAAGCGTACGCGCGGGTCGAGGGGCCGCGCGGCGAGGTCGGCTGCTTCCTGGTGTCGGACGGCAGCAACAAGCCGTACCGGATGAAGTGGCGCGGCGCGTCGTTCTCCAACCTGGCCGTCCTGCCGCACATCCTGCCCGGCTGCGGGGTCGCCGACGTCGTGGCGATCATGGGGAGCGTCGACCCGGTGTTCGGCGAGGTGGATCGCTGATGCCGCTTGCGGCCTTCGACGCACTGCCGCGCGCGGTGCAGGCGCTGGCCATGGGCGGCGTCATTCTCGGCGCACTGACCGGCATCCTCGCCTACGTCACGTTGCTCGAGCGCAAGTTCGCGGCGCGGATGCAGTCGCGCATCGGCCCCCACCGCGTCGGCCCGCACGGGCTGCTGCAGCCGATCGCCGACGGCGTCAAGCTGCTGCTCAAGGAAGACGTCATCCCGGACACGGCCGACCGTCCGGTATTCAACCTGGCGCCGGTCGTCTTCCTGATTCCGTGCCTGCTGATCTTCGCGACCATCCCGTTTGCACCGGGTATCGGCGTGTCGGACCTCGACACCGGCGTCCTGTTCTTTCTCGCGATTTCGTCGCTGGAGATCGTCGGCCTGTTCATGGCCGGTTGGGGGTCGAACAACAAGTACGCGCTGCTCTCGGTGATGCGGGCGGTGAACCAGATCATCTCCTACGACCTCCCGTTCATCATGGCGGCGCTGGTGCCGGTGATGCTCGCCGGCTCGCTGCGGCTGTCGGAGATCGCGGCGGCGCAGTCGCATCTCTGGTTCATCGCGTATCCGGTGATCGGTCAGATCGCGTTCGTGTTCTTCATCATCACCGCGGTCGCCGCCGAGAACCGCGTCCCCTTCGACGTCCTCGAGGCGGAATCGGAGCTGGTGGCCGGCTTCCGCGTCGAGTACTCGGGGATGAAGTTCGCGATCATCCAGCTCGCCGAATACGCGCACGTGCTCGGCACGTCGTTTCTCGGCGCGTTGCTCTTCCTGGGCGCGTGGGCGGGCCCTGGGCCGATCTGGCTCGGCCCGGCGTGGTTCCTGCTCAAGGCCCTCGGCATCTTCCTGTTGATCACCTGGATCCGCTGGAGCTTCGTCCGCATCCGCGTCGATCAGATCCTGCGCGTGTCGTGGAAGCTGATGCTCCCCGCGTCGCTGCTGCTGCTGCTCGCCACCGCCGCGACGATCGTGTGGAGGACGCCGCATGCGTGATCGGGTGATCTCGCGATCGGGTGATCGGGTGATCGCCAGAAAGACTGTATTCGCCGAGGCCTGGACGATCGGCAAGGCGGTCGGCCAGGCGATGCGGATCACGCTCGTCAACTTCTTCAGGAAGCCCGTCACCGTCCACTATCCGACCGTCTCGCGGCCGTTTCCGAACCGCTTCCGCGGACTGCTGGCGCTGACCTACGACCCCGAGACCGGCGAGGAAAACTGCATCGGCTGCCGGTTGTGCGAGTTCATCTGTCCGCCGGCGGTGATCAAAGTCGAGATGCTGAAGGCGGAGAAGCGCAACTTCGCCAAGACTTTCATCCTCGAGCTCTACGCGTGCGAATTCTGCGAGCTCTGCGTGCAGGTCTGCCCGACCGACGCCATCGTGATGATGAAGTCGTTCGACCTCGCCACCGCCGACCGCCGCGAGATGCTGCTCGACAAGGACCGCCTGCACGTGATCGGCCTGCAGCACGAGGCGTCGTGGGCGACCGGCAACAGGCTGCGTGAGATGCAGCAGCCGCCCAAGAAAGCGACAGAAGACAGAAAGACGGAACCCGGCAAGAGCGAAACGGGGGCGGCAGGCGCATGACGCTGCAGGTCGTCGCCTTCTGGGCGTTCGCCGTGACGCTGGTCACCGCCGCCCTGGCCGTCGTGCTGGGCAAGAACCTCTTCCATGCCGTCTTGTGGCTGGCGCTGGCACTCGTCGCCACGGCCGGGGTTTTCATCACTTTAAACGCCGAGTTCATCGCCGCGGTCCAGATCCTCCTGTACGCCGGGGGCGTCGTCACGGTCGTGGTGTTCGCGATCGTGGTGACCGAGCGCCTGATCGGCGAGCGTCTGTCGCAGACCAGCCGCCGCGTCACCGCCGGCGCGGTCGTCTCGCTCGGCTTGCTGGCGCTGCTGGTGCGCGCGATCGTCCAGGCGCCGCTGTCCCTGCCGTGGCCGCCCCCGCCAGCCGACCTGACCCGCCAGCTCGGGACATCGCTGCTGACCCGGTTCGTCCTGCCGTTCGAACTGCTTGCCGTGCTGCTGCTCGTCGGCCTGCTGGCCGCCAGCTATTTCGCGAGGCCAGAGGAGTAGGCGATGCCGCTGCAGGCGTATCTCACGCTCGCCGCAATCGTGTTCTGCGTCGGCCTCTTCGGCACGGTCACGCGCCGCAACACCGTCGGCATCCTGCTCGGCATCGAGCTGATGCTGAACGGCGTCAACATCAACTTCGTCGCCTTCAGCCGCTTCCACGCCGACGTCACCGGCATGGTGTTCACGCTGTTCGCCATCTGCATCACGGTCGCCGAGGTCGCGCTCGGTCTGGCGATCGTCATTCTTCTGTTCCGCATGCGCAAGACGGCCACCGCGGATCACGTCGACTGGTTGAAGGGATGACGGCCAATCCCGTGACGCTCGTCCTCCTCGCGCTGTTGCTGCCGGCCGCGTCGTTTCTTGTCATCGGGGTGCTGCCGCCGCTGCGGCGCGCCGGCCGCGTCGCCGCCTGGTTCTCGATCCTCTGCATGGTCGCGTCGTTCGCCAGCGCGGTTGCCGCCTGGTTCGCGTGGCACCAGCCGGGCGTCACGGAGCTGCGCGCCGTCTGGTCGTGGCTGCCGGCGGCGGCAGGACCGCTCGCCACCGTCGGCGTCCTCGTCGACTCCACGTCGACGACCATGCTGCTGCTGGTGACGCTGGTGGCGTCGCTGGTGCAGATCTATTCGACCTGTTACCTGAGCGACGAGCCGAATCCCGCGCTCGGCCGCTACTACGCGCTGCAGTCGTTCTTCGCCTTCTCGATGATGGGCGTCGTGGTCGCGCCGAACCTGCTGCAGCTGTTCATCTGCTGGGAGCTGGTCGGCGTCTGTTCGTGCCTGCTGATCGGATTCTGGTACACGAAACCGGAGGCGGCTCGTGCCGCGCTGAAGGCGTTCTGGACGACCAAGCTCGGCGACGTCGGCCTGCTCATCGGCATCGTCCTGCTGCAGCGCATGACCGGGACGTTCGATCTCGTCACGCTGCGGGGCATGGCGGAGACGATTCCGGCCGCGGCCGCCGGCCTGCCGTTCGGGCTGTCGCTGATTACGTTCTGCGTGTACCTGGGAGCGGCAGGGAAGTCGGCACAGTTCCCGCTGCACGTGTGGCTGCCCGACGCGATGGAAGGTCCGACACCGGTGTCGGCGTTGATCCACGCGGCGACGATGGTGACGGCGGGCGTGTATCTGCTGATCCGGACGCAGTGGCTGTTCGCGCTGACGCCGGACGTGTTGGCGATCGTGTGCTGGAACGGCGCGTTCACGGCGCTGCTGGCCGCCGTCCTCGCCTGCGTGCAGACCGACATCAAGCGTGTGCTGGCGTATTCGACGGTCTCGCAGCTCGGCTACATGATGGCGGCGATCGGCGCGGGCTACGCGATGAACGGGTTCCTCCACCTGCTGACGCACGGCGTGTTCAAGGCGCTGCTGTTCCTCGGCGCCGGCGCGGTCATCCACGCTGTCGGCAGCAACGACATCAACGACATGGGCGGCCTGGCGAAGAAGATGCCGCAGACGGCGATCGTCTTCCTGATTGGCACGCTGTCGCTCGCCGGCATCCCCCTGTTCGCGGGCTTCGCGTCCAAAGAGGAAGTCCTCGGCTCGGTGTGGGTGGGCGGCTTCCACGTGCCGTTCTTCATGCTCCTTTTCTCCGCCTTCCTGACCGCGTTCTACATGTTTAGGGTCGTCTTCGTGGCGTTCTTTGGCCCATCGGCCATCGGTCATCGGCCATCGGCTATCGGACAGCCCGGCGACTCCACCGACACCGCGCACCACGGTCACGGCGCGGGAGGATACGCGTCGCATCTCCATGACGCACCGTTCCTCATGACCGGGCCGTTGTGGGTGCTGGCGCTGCTGGCGATGGCGATCGGGCTTTACTTCACCGTCAGCGAGCCGTGGCACGAGTTCACGGCGCCGCGGTGGCTGTCGCCCGCGGCAATCGCCATGGCGGTCTCGGGCATCGTGCTCGCGTTCCTCACCTATCAGCGGCGCGCCATCAGCGCTGACGCGCTGGCGTCGGCGTTCGCGCCGATCCGGACGGCCGCGCTGCGCAAGTTCTGGCTCGACGACATCTACGTCGCTCTCTACAGGCACGTCCTGCTCGTCTTCTCGCGCGCCGTCGGCTGGTTCGACCGCTATCTCGTCGACGGCGTGCTCAACGTGATCAGCGCATGGACCCTCGAGGCCGGCGACCGCCTGCGCCGCCTGCAGACCGGCAAGGTGCAGGACTACGTGTGGGCGGTCGGGCTCGGGGTGCTGGCGCTGATGGCGTGGATCGGAGTGACCTGGTGAGCGGATTCCCGGTACTCTCGGTCATCACCTGGTCGCCGTTCGTCGCGGCGCTCGTCATCATGGCGTTGGCGCGCCACAAGCCGCTGCTGGTGCGGCTGACCGCGACCGTGGGGGCGGTGATCCCGCTCCTGCTGAGCGTGTGGCTCTGCTTCGCCTACGACCGCGCCGCCGCCGGCTTCCAGTTCGCCGAGCACCACCCGCTCGTGCCGTCGTTCGGCATCACCTACAACCTGGCGCTCGACGGCATGGGCCTGGTGCTGACGCTGCTGACCTCGATCATCCTGTTCGCCGGCGTCTTCGCGTCGTGGACGGTGAAGACGCGTGGCCAGGAGTTCTACGCTTTGCTGCTCCTGCTGGTGACCGGCGTCTTCGGCGTCTTCGTGTCCTTCGATCTCTTCGTCTTCTTCCTGTTCTACGAGATCGCGGTGCTGCCGATGTATCTCCTCATCGGCATCTGGGGATCGAGCGGCGAGGTCAAGCCGCAGGGGATTTTCGGCTGGGCGTTCAAACGGACCGGCGTCGGCACGAAGGAATACGCGGCGATGAAGCTGACGCTCTATCTGCTGCTCGGTTCGGCGTTCATCCTGGTCGGCATCCTCGCGCTCTACACGGCCGGCGGCTCGACGAGCTTCTCGTTCGTCGACCTGCAGCAGGTGCACTTCTCGGCTCGGCTGCAGTCGTGGGTGTTCCTGGCGTTCTACGTCGGCTTCGGCATCCTCGCCGGCATCTGGCCGCTGCACACATGGTCGCCCGACGGCCACGCCTCGGCGCCGACAGCGGTGTCGATGCTGCACGCCGGCGTGCTGATGAAGCTCGGCGCCTACGGGGTCGTCCGCCTCGGGCTCGGCCTGACGCCGCTCGGCGCGTCCGAGTGGGCCTGGCTGGTCGGCGCGATCGCCTGCATCAACATCGTCTACGGTGCGCTCAGCGCGATGGCGCAGACGGATCTGAAGTATGTCGTCGCCTATTCATCCGTGTCGCACATGGGGATCGTGATGCTCGGCATCGCGACCCTGACGGAGCAGGGGCTCAACGGCGCCGTCTTCCAGATGGTGGCGCACGGCATCATGACGGGGCTCTTCTTCGCGCTGGTCGGGCTCGTCTACGAGAAGGCGCACTCGCGCGCCATCTTCACGATGGGCGGCTTCGGGCAGATGATGCCCGGCATCGCGACCGCGTTCGCGATCGGCGGCTTCTCGTCGCTCGGACTGCCGGCGACGGCCGGGTTCGTAGCCGAGTTCCTGACGTTCGTCGGCGCATACGCGTCGGCGCACCCGTGGTGGCTGTTCCCGGGCGTCATCGGCGCCTTCCTAACGTCGATCTACGTGCTGCGCGTGGTGCGCACGATCTTCTGGGGGACGAGGAGCACCGACCCGCACTTCCAGCATCTGCCCGACGCGCAGGGGACAGAGTGGGTTGCCCTTGTGTTGCTGGTCGGCATGCTGATCCTCTTCGGCGTGGTCCCGCACCTGCTCGTCGCGCCGATCGACACCGCCACGGTGCCGCTGCTCGTCCGGCTCGGGGTGCTGCGATGATCTCGCTCACCGGCCCGCTTGGTCTCGAGCTCGGGCTCGGGGCGCTGCTCGCCGCCGTGCTGCTGCTGGGGCTGTTCCGACCTGCGACGCCGGATCGCCGCTGCGGCTGGGTGGCGTTCGCCGGGTTGATCGGCCTGTCGGCCTGGTCGTTCATGCTGCAGCCGGGGGGGACGCTCCTCGGCGGCGTCTACGTGCTCGATCCGCTCGCGCTCTTCGCGCAGCGCCTTTTCCTCGTGTCGGCCGCCGTCAGCGTGCTCGCCGCACTCGGGCTGCCGGGCGACTGGTTCAGCCGCCGCGGCGCCGAGTATCACGTCGCGCTGCTGGCGTCGCTCCTCGGCATGCTCGTGCTGGCGGCAGCGCGCGAGCTGATCCTGCTGTTCGTCGCGTTCGAGCTGATGTCGATCCCTTTGTACTTCCTCACCGGCTTCCACAAGCGCCAGCCCACGGCGGGGGAGGGGGCGCTCAAGTTCTTTCTTGTCGGCAGCGTGTCGTCGGCGGTGATGCTCTACGGCTTCTCGTTCCTCTACGGCGCCGCCGGCACGACCATGTTGAGCGCGATCCCGCAGGCGCTGGCGTCAGGCAGTCCGCTCGCCAAGGTCGGACTGGTCCTGGTGCTCGGCGGCATCGCGTTCAAGATCGCCGCAGTGCCGTTCCACATGTGGGTGCCCGACACCTACGAAGCGGCGTCGACGCCGTTTGTCGCCTGGCTTTCGGTGGCGCCGAAGGCGGCGGGATTCGTCGTCGTGTTCCGCCTGTACCTCGCGGGAGCGGGCGGCGCGGCGCTCGTGTGGGTGCCGGTCCTGACCGCCCTGGCGGCGATCACCATCGTCGCCGGCAACCTGATGGCGATCCCGCAGCAGAACGTGAAACGGCTGCTGGCCTACTCGGGCGTCGCGCATATCGGCTACATGCTGATCGGCGTCGCCGCGATGTCGGCGCACGGCGCCGGCATGGTGCTCTTCTATCTCGTCGCGTATCTCTTCGGCAACATGGGCGCGTTCCTCGTCGTCCAGGCGGTGGGCACGGGGGAAGGCAGCGACGCGATGGCGAGCTATCGCGGCCTGGCGCAGCGGTCGCCGGTGCTGGCGCTGAGCATGCTCGTGTTCCTGCTCTCGCTGGGCGGCATTCCGTTCGTCGCCGGGTTCTGGGCGAAGCTGTTCATCTTCCAGGCCGCCATCGACCGCCACATGTACGTCCTGGCGCTGTTCGGCGCCGTGCTGACGATTGTCGCGCTCTACTACTACCTGGTGCTGGCCAGCCGGATGTACATCGATGCGCCGGAGAAGCCGGACCGGATTCCCCTCGCCGCGCCGCTCTTCGCCGCCATTCTCTTCTGCGCGATTGGCGTCGTGATCATGGGCGCGTATCCGGAACCGTGGGTGAGCGCGGCGTTACGCGCCGCGGCGCCGCTATTCTGAGGATTGAGCCGGCTTTTGAAGCGGGCGCCCTGAGTCGCAACAGCCGGCAGGAAAAAAACAGGGCCGGCGGCCTGAGCCGCCGACCCTGTGTGGCCTCGCGCATGGTTCGCGTCACGCGCGCGGCCAACTCGTGCAAGCGCTGGCGGGATCCACTGCCCGAACTCCCACGTTTTGCGGGTTGGGAGGAGTCGCGTCGGTTGAAGCCGGGCTGCGAATCCGTTCGCGTTGAACCATTTGACTCCATCCGGCCGCCGATAGGCGTGGCACTCCTGTGAAGAAAGGGTGGCCTCGCGATGACACCTGCAGGCGACAGTGTGCTCGCCTGAGGACGCGCGCGCTCCACAAGATCGCTCAGCAAAACGGCGATCACCGAAAGGTACCTCCGTTGCTTATACTGCTAGCGGCGCCTAACTCCGGAGGGATCCTCGTGAAACGGTTTCTCATTCTTGTCTCCGCGTGCAGCATGGCCCTGCTGCTGCTGTCGCCTGCGAACGCGGCTGCGCAACGCGGGGGCGGGCACGGCGGCGGGCACGGCGGCGGTGGCGGCGGCGGTCAACCCTCAGGCCCGAGCGGCGGTCATGGCGGTGGACCGAGCGGCGGCGGCGGTGGCCCGTCGAACGGCCATGGCGGCGGCTATCCCGGTGGTGGATATCATCCGTACTACGGCGGCGGCTATCGCGGCTACTACGGGGGGTACCACCCCTACTACTACAGCCCGTACTTCTCTAACGGGTTCTACGCCTCCTTCTATTACGGACTCGGCTACTACCCGTACTACTGGAACTTTGCCTACGGCTATCCGGGTTACTACGGTGCCTACGGCGGGTACGGTGCCTACGGCGCCTACGGCGGTTATCCGTGCTGCGGTTATCCCAATGCCGCGTATGCCTATGGCGGTTGGTCGACCGCCCGGCTCGAAATGAAGCCGCGGGAAGCGCAGGTGTTCGTCGACGGCTACTACGTTGGCACGATCAACGACTTCGACGGGGTGTTCCAACGCCTCGACATCCCGGTTGGTCAGCACGAGCTGAGCGTGTACCTGCCGGGCTATCAGACCTGGAGTCAGCAGGTGCTGTTTCGTCCGGGTGAGAGCTACCACTACAAGGGGGACTTGCAGGCGGCCGCCCCAGGCGCGCCGCAGGATCCTCGTCCAGTGCCGAACCCCAACGCGCAGAACAACGCGCCGCAGGAGTACGGTCCGCCGCCCAACGAGCCGGGATACGGCGATCCGAACGGTCAGCACGGGTATCCGCCGCAGTCCAACGGCAATCCGAACGGCGGGATGTATCCGTATCCACCCCAGGCCGGCGAGCCGGGACGCCTGCCGCCGATGCCGGAGGGACGCACCGGCGGCAATCCCGCGGCCGGCTTCGGCACCTTGAACCTGCGCGTTCAGCCGGGCGACGCCGTGGTGCAGATCGACGGCGAGAAGTGGGACAACCCGGATGGCGGCAGCCGTCTGGTCGTTCAGCTCGCGGCCGGGCCGCACCAGATCGAAGTTCGGAAAGACGGCTATCGGCCTTACTCGACGACGATTCAGATCCATGCGGGCGAGCCGCAGACGATCAACGTCGTGCTGCCGCAGGGATACTGATCGAGTAGTTGGCAGTTTGCGGTCCGCAGTTCCGGCTCTCGCCGGGGCTGCGGACTTCCGGCGTACGCCTTTCATGGAAACGCCATCGGCCCGACACAACCTCCAGCCGAGCCAATCAGTCTGAGTTCTCTGAATGCGCCGCACCTGCCTGCGGCGTCCGGAGAGTGGCTCATGCTCAGAGAAATCATCATGTGGGTGAGTGTAGGCACCGCGGCCTAAGCGCGATTGTCGCGCCGGTCGTGACGGCTGTCGGTTCGTGCCTGCGCGCGCGGGGGGCCAGGCGTGCGCTCGCGGGCCTGGGGCTGGCCTGTGCCGGCGCAGTCCTCTGGACCGTGCTGCCGCCGGCGGTGGCGCTGCCGGCGATGATGCTGGAGCCGCAGACCGCGATGGCGCTCCTGCAGGCGCATGGCGCTGGGGCGGCGTTCGCGGCCGGAATCGCCGCATGGCTCCTCCAGCTCGCGCTCGAACGCCGGGTCCCGCGCTTTGGCCCGACGTTCGAAGCCGCCACCGCCCTTGCCATCGTCGCCGCCATCAGGGATGACGATCGAACGCTCAGGCGAGCGGAATCACTGTATCGGGAAACCGCAGTGGCACCTGGATATCCGACGGCGGTTGGCGTGCCGGATTCCGCGTTCTGAGCGGCCGACACGGATTCTCATCGACTCACGCTGACCGCCGGGAGCAGGAACGTGAACACCGCGCCGCCGCCGGGCGTGTTCGAGGCGTGCACCTCGCCGCCGTGTCGATTGACGATGGCGCGGACGATGGAGAGGCCGAGGCCGCTGCCCGATGGCGCCCCGGTGCCGGAGCGGGCCGCGTCGACCTTGTAGAAGCGATCGAACACGTGCGTCAGGTGATCTCGCGGGATGCCCGGCCCGGTGTCGGAGATCGTCAACTGGACGCGGTCGCCGTCGGGCTGAGCGCGCAGCGTCACGGTGCCGCCGGCCGGCGTGTGACGGATGGCGTTCGCCGCCACGTTCTGCAGGGCCTGCTCGAGGCGATCGGGGTCGCCGAAGACGAGCGGGGTACCGGCCTCGGTGGTCGTCGTCAGACTGACGCCGCGGTCGCGCAACTGCGGCTGATGGCGATCGGCGACGCGGCGGAACAGGTCATCGATGAGCACCGGCTCGCGCTCGAGCGTGTCGCCGCCCCCCTCGAGCCGCGCCAGGTCGAGAAGGTCGCCGATGATCGACTCGAGCTTGTGGGTTTCCTCGTCGACGATGCCCAGGTAACGGCGCTTGGTCGGTTCGTCCAGCGTCAGCTCGGGCATCGCCAGCGTCTCGATGTAGCCGCGAATCCCGGCGAGCGGCGTCATCAGCTCGTGCGAGACGTCGGCCAGCAGCTGCCGGCGCACGCGGTCGGACTCGGCCAGCGCGGTCGCGCGAGTGCTGAGATCGGTCGCCATCGTGTTGAAGGTTCCCGCGAGGGCGCTGACCTCGTCGCCGCCAGCCTCGTCGGCTCGCACGTCGGTACGGCCTTCACCGAGCGCCCGCGCCGCCTCCTCGAGCGAGTGCAGACGGCGCCGGGTGGGACGGAAGATGACGAAGGCCATGATTGCCGCGCCGAAGCCGAGCAGCGCCACGCCGATCCACGCGAGCGTCGGTGCGATCTCGCGGAAGCTGATGTCGAACCCCGGTGGGTTTCGCGGTACCGCGACCACGCCGATGATCCGGCCGCCGACGGTGACGTCCGCATACTCGGCGTAGAACCGGCGGCCGTTGGGCGGCGGCTCGTGCTCGAAGGGTTCCCCCTGATGGTACAGCCGGCGGCGCGCTTCGCGGCCGAGCGGCGGCGGCAGCACGTTCGGACGGTTCGAGAAGACCTCCTCGCGGCTGCCGAAGACCACGGCGAAGGGCGGGTAGCCGCGGCCGTACTTGGCCTTCAGATGCGCAGCCAGGTCGAGACCGGGGTATTCGGAGAGCTGCGTCTCGAGATCCTGTGCGACGACATCGGCAACCTGCGCCGGGGTGCGGTTGGCGCGCCCCCACAGCTGCCCAGACATCCACACCGCGAGGCTCGTCTGAACGAGCAGCAGCGTCGCCAGCAGCACGACGTAGCCAATCGCGATTTTCGAATAGAGACTCCGGTACCAGCGGCGCTTGGGCATGGCGTGTCAACCGAGGGACATCGCGGCGCTAGGCATCGCTGAACTTGTAGCCGGTTCCCCAGACGGTCAGGATGTAGCGCGGTTCGGCCGGGTCGCCTTCGATCTTCTTGCGCAGGCGCTTGATCAGCGTGTCGACGCTGCGCTCCGTGATGTGGGTGTCGCCCCCCCAGACGCGCTGCACGAGCGCATCGCGGCTGAACACGATGCCCCGGTTGCTGGCCAGCACGTAGAGCAGATCGAACTCGTGCGCCGTCAGCTCGACCTCCCGCGTGTCGACGCGCGCCAGCCGCCGCGCCGGATCGACGTGGAGGGCGCCGGCGGTGACCGGGCTATGGTGGGCCGACGCATTGGCGGTAACCCGGCGGCGCCGCATCAGGGCACGGACGCGCGCCACGAACTCGCGAATGCCGAACGGCTTGGTGAGGTAGTCGTCGGCGCCGCTCTCGAGGCCGTTCACCTTGTCCGACTCCTCGCGGCGCGCCGTCAGCATCAGGATCGGTACGTCCTTCAGATGCGGTTCGCGCCGGATGGCGCGGCAGACGGTCACGCCGTCGAGACCCGGCAGCATCACGTCGAGGATGATCAGGTCGAACGACTGGGTCCGCGCCTGCAGCAGCCCATCGGCCCCGTCGCCGGAGGCGGAGGTCGCGAGGCCTTCGAGACCAAGGTGGAGCAGCACCAGCTCGCGGATGTGCGGATCGTCCTCGACGACGAGGACGCGAAGCTGGGCGGTCGGCCGGTCAGCGGTGACGGTCTCTGCAGTGGTCATCACACTTCAGTCTACGGCTGCGGCGGACGGGCGGTTTGCCGCTCTCCCGCCTGTCACGGTTTTTTCATCCGGGGGCCACTGCCCAGGCACGATCTCAGTCGTCTCCCAGTACATGACGAGAAGAACCATCGTATTGACCGCCCTCCTCGCCGGCGCTTCCGTCACGGCCGGCGCCTACTATACCCGCCGGGGAGACGGCGCTCCTGAGCTCACGACGGCTGCCGTCACCCGCGGCAACGTGGTCACCACGGTCGCCGCGACTGGCACGCTCGAGCCGGTCACGAACGTCGAGGTCGGGGCCCAGGTCACCGGCATTGTCGAGGCTCTGTACGCCGATTTCAACTCGATGGTTCACAAGGGACAGCTCCTGGCCAAGCTGGACCAGTCGACGTTCCTGACCTCGGTTGAGCAGGCGCGGGCGAATTTCACCGGCGCCCAAGCCGACGCGCAGCGGCTGAAGGTCGCCAGCGAGGCGGCCAACATCGCACTGACGCGCGCCCAGGAGCTGTCGTCGCGCCAGCTGCTGCCCGCGCAGGACCTGCAACAGGCCGAAACCGACGCGCGCACCGCCGCCGCCGACGTGGCCGGCGCCGATGCGAAGGTCGCGCAGGCGAAAGCGGATCTCAGCATGGCCGAGGTCAACCTCGCCAAGACCGTCATCTCGTCGCCGATCGACGGCGTCGTCACCGCGCGCAACGTCGACGTCGGGCAGACCGTCTCGGCGAACTTCTCGGCGCCGACGCTGTATATCATCGCCGCCGACCTGACGCACATGCAGCTCGACGCGAGCATCGACGAATCGGATCTGGGTCAGATCAAGCCGGGACAGACGGTGACGTTCCGCGTCGACGCCTATCCGGAGCGCATGTTCCGCGGCACGCTGACACAGATCCGCCTGAACGCCGCGACGGTCAACAACGTCGTGACCTATTCGGCGATGATCGACGCCCCGAACCCGACGCTCGATCTGAAGCCCGGCATGACGGCGACGCTGAGCGTGGAGGTGGCGCGCCGTGACCAGGTACTGCGCGTGCCGACCGCCGCGCTCCGCTTCAAGCCGGACGCCAACGTGCTGGTTCACTACGTCGGACCGCAGCCGCCGGCGTCGGCGCCGGCACCCGGCAAAGCCGTGTGGGCGATGAACGGCACCGCGATCGCGCCCGTCCCTGTCGTCGCCGGCATCAGCGACGGCACCTATACCGAGCTGGTCGGATCGCCGATTGCCGAAGGGACGGTCGTCGTGGTGCGAGCGTCCACGCCGGCGAACGCCCCGAACACACCCACGACCGGTAGCGGCAATCCGTTGCTGCCGCAGCGCCCCGGAGTCGGACGGCGAGGGTAGCGGCCGCGAATCGTCCGAACCGCCGCCAGCCCGTCGTCGTCTCAGGAGGCGTTTTCGGATCTACGGACGGTCGCCGCCGAGCACGCGCCGTCCATGTTCACGCGCGTCACCATCGACCGCGGCTTCGCACGCGCCGAAGCTCGCAGGATCAAGGCCACAACTCCGCCACCGCCCAACCCCCGAAAGCCCTCAGGGATGGAGCGTTGCGGCATTGACCGGCGGCGCGATCAGCGCAGCAGGAAGACCAGCCTCGGGAAGACGAACTTCGACGAGACCGAATCGATGACGTTGATCTGGCAGGTGTAGAAGCCCGGCTGCAGCGACGCTGCCGGCACCTCGAGCTGGAAGATGGCCGCCTTCCGCGCCGGATCGTCGATGGTGGCGCGCTCGACCACAGGGGTCTCGAACACTTTGACCTTGCCGCGATAGAACGCCAGGCTGGTGCGGATGTCCGGCGGGGCGCCGTTCGTGCTGGCCGGGTCGTAGACCTCGTAGTAGAACAGCAGCCGCTGATCCTTGCTGACGATGTGCGTGACGTTGGGCACGAGCTGCTGGCCGTTGCGAATCAGCGGATTGTCCTTGACGTCCTTGGCGGCCTGCATCTGCGTACTGAGCGTCACGGCGCTGACCTTCAGCGGGGCGGTCTTCAGCTCCGGCACGACGACCGCCGCCTGGAACGATCCCATCAGACCGCTGGTGTTCTCGCGCACGACGACCTTGACGTCGAACTTGCCAGGCGGCAACTCGACGGCGGTGGTGTAGAGGACCTGTTTCGCGGCGACCGTGCCGACCGAACCCGGCGGCAGCGTGATCGACTGCTGCAGGCGGCCCACCGGCCGGCCCTGTTCGTCGCGCACGAAGCCGAGGATGTCGAGCTCCATCTTGTCCTTGTCCTTCTCGGCCGGTGTCGGGATGGCGGAGCCGGGGACAGCGACCGAGATGGGGACGAAGTAGCGATCGGTAGCGAGCCGGTAATAGCCGGAGGTCACGAGTACCGGCAGGTCCGTCGCCGGCAACGCCGAGAACAATTGATCCTGCAGCTGCGTGGCGCGATCGCCGCGCGCGGTGTGCTGGAAGTCGCGGTCGGCGAAGTAGCCGTTGCGCGCCTCGATCTTTACGTTCTGCTTCTTGACGCGGACCTTGATCTGCCGGAAGCGGCCGTCCTTGGCGATGTTGGTGGTCGCGTAGCCGATCAGGTAGTAGGCCGACATGTCGTTCTGGATCTTCTCGAAGGCCGGCGCGAAGTCGTTCGAGTCGAGAAAGGCGCGGCCGCCGGTGTCGCTGGCGAGTGAGCCGAGCGTGTCCTGCGACGCCTGCAGCTGCGTGAACTGGCCGCGCACGTTGCTGCCGGAGAAGAGCTGCGTGCCGCGGCCGCTCTGGCGGCTCGCGTCGCCGCCGGGAACGATGGTCTGCAGGCCGCGCGTGTCGACCGGATAAATCGACACGTGGGCGCGGACGGCGGCGTTGGTCGCCGCGCGCAGCTCGACCTGGTTGTCTTCGCCACTGCGCTGCATGCCGGCGCTGAAATAGAGGATCGATTTCTTCTGCTCGATGGGTGCCAGCGTTTCGGCGAGCGCCTTCAGGGCACGCAGACGGACATCGTTGTTGAACGCGTCCATGTCGGACGTGTCCTGCGAGCTGGTGTCGTCCTGGCTCTGCTGCTCGTCGGTCGCGACGGTGTCGGCGCTCGGCGGCGGCGTCGCCGTCCCTTCCTTGTAGCCGAGCTTTGCCAGGGCGTTGCCGACGACGGTGCGGTCGGAGCTGAAGTCGTTGAGGACGTCGAGGTTCGAACTGATCGTCGCGACCGCGACCATGTCGGCCGGCGTCATGTTCTTCTGCACGAAGGCCGTCGCCGAGTCGACCGCGCGCTGCACGTCTTCGGGCTGCATCGACGCGATGTCGAAGAGCAGCACGATGAGGCGCCGGCCTGCCAGCGCCTCCGAGGTCATCGGCTTGGGGGCTTCCGCCGCGATCGGCGCCGCGGCGGCCGCCGCCGGCGGCGCCGTCTTGCCGGTCTCGGCCGCCAGCCTGTCCTTCGCTCCGGCCAGCAGCTCCGCGGTTTCGATCGTCGTCTGCGGCTTGCTCTTGATCTCCTCGAAGCTGAAGCTTCGGATCTCCATCGCCTTGCCGTCTTCGGTGATCTCGAAGTCTTCGGCCTTCAGCCCTCGCATGACGGCGCCGGTGCCGTCGCGGACGATGACGTCGACCGACACCAGCTGCGTGTTCGAGCGGAACACGGCGCGCGGGTTCTGTCCCTGACCGAGGAGCGGCGCCGCCGGTGCGGCGGCGCACAGGGCGGCGGCGAGCGAAGCGAGCCAGAAAAGGCGTTTCATCAGAATCGGAACCGGAAGTTGAGTTGCGCGGAGCGCGACGCGTTGAAACGGATGACCTGCCCGAACGTCGACGATCTGATGTTGGTGTCGATGGCGGCGTAGTTGGCGATGTTGAGCAGGTTGGCGATCGTCGCCTGCAGCGTGACCGCGCGGTTGCCGCCCATGCGCACGTCACGTGAGAACTGCGCGTTGAGCAGCTTGCTGCCAGGGCCGAGGATCGAGTTTCTGCCGGCGTCGCCGAACGAGCCGACCGGCGGCACCGTGAACGCCAGCGGGTTGAAGTACTGCGGGAACGACAGTGCGCTCGGGAACACCGAGGTGCCGGGGACGACGTCGGCACGCAGCGTGCCGCTGACGCCGCTGGCGACATCGCGCGCCGCCGCGACGACCCGCGGCGTCAACGGAGTCCCCGACTGCCAGGTGAAGTCGAGGGCGCCGCGCCAGCCGCCGAACGTGTTCCCCCAGAAGCCGCCGCTGTTGAACCACGGCTTGTTGGGTCCGAACGGCAGCTCGATCGAGGCGTTGCCGTTCAACTGATGCCGCCGATCGAAACTCGAGAGCGAGTACTCGGACGCCAGATCCTGGTCGTTCTGCGCCACCACCGTGCCGCCGCCGCCGTAGTTCGACGCGTCGTCCATCGACTTGGCCAGTGTGTAGGTGAGCGAGCCGCCGAAACCCTTGACGAACCGCCGCTGCAGCCGGAACGTCGCGGCATTGAGGTTGGAGATGCCCTCGGAGGTCTGCCACAGGAACGCCTGCACGTCCTCGATGCGGAGGCCGCCTTCCGGCTCGCGGTTCGGCGCGCGGACGACGTCGAGGTTGGCGCCGATCGTGCGCGTGTAGCCGCCGCCGACCGTCCAGACCTGCGTCAGGTCTTTCGACACGTCGACGTTCATCGTCTGGACGCGGCCGAGCTGATAGTTCTTGTCGGCGCCGAAGTTGTTCTGCAGCTGATTGGTGATCGTCGTGAACGCGGTCGCAATCGGGATGGGAGCGCTGCCGGTCAGGTCCTGCTGCGTGTTCGACGTGGCAAACGGCGGCTGCGCCGCCAGCTGGCGGGCCATCGTCGAGTACGACCCGGAGTTGAAGCTCATGCCGTAGCCGCCGCGCACCACCAGTCCCGGTTTCAGGCGGTACGCGAAGCCGACGCGCGGCGCGAGGTTGTTCGTGTCGGTGAGCAGGATGCCGTCGGGGAACGCGCCGGTATAGGGACCGGCCTGCCCGGCCTGCACCGCCGCCGCGGCGGTGAAGTCGGGATTCACGTCGAGGGTGACGAGACGGTTGTCCGCTTCGGTGTATGGCTGGATCAACTCGTAGCGCAACCCGAGGCTCAGAGTCAGCTTGGCGCTCTTCCGCCAGTCGTCCTGCAGGAACAGATCGCCGGATCGCCCGCGCAGCTGCACGCTCCCGGGACCGTACTGCTGCATCGCTCCCTGCGAGGCGCCGAGCAGGAAATCGGCGAAGTCGTTCCCCGTATAGAGGCCGGAGAACGTGAAATTGCCGTTCGGCGCGGCGTTGCTGTTGCTGCTGCTCCGATCGAGGCGCCAATCGCCACCGGCGCGGAACTGATGCGTCTTCCACGGCTGCACCCAGCTGTAGGACAGCGACAGCCGACTGTCGTCGCGCTTGGCCGGCGTGACGTCGCGCACCCCTTGGATCTGCGAGAACGTGAGGTACGGCACGCCCCAACTGAATGGATCGCTGAGGCCGGTGTAGATGCCCGAGTCTCCGGCGACGTCGGTCACGCCGCTGAAGTGGTTGGTCGTGGTCGCAGAGGTCGACGAAAAATTGATCGACGCCGTATGCAGCGTCCGTTTGTGGCGGATGTTGAGGGTGACCGGTATCGCCAGGCTGCGGTTCGCGATGTGGCCGCCGAGCAGCGGGTTGATGTTGGTCGAATCGCTGTCGGTGCGGCGCAGTTGCAGCTGCGCGGTCATGTTCACGCTGGTGCCGGTCGCTGCCTGTCCGCGGCCGCCGCGGCCGCCGAATCCGCCGCCGCCGCCGCGGCCGCCGCCGCGCCCGCCGGCGCCCGCCGCCGCGGGTGTGAAATTCTGCGTGACGCGCAGGTTGATCGTGTCGCCGGCCGCCGGCGTCGTGGTGGTGTAGTGGAAGTTGCTCTGTGTGGTATTGCCGGGCACGTTCGGCTGCGGGATGTACTGCAGCAGGGACTGCGCCACCGGCGACACCGGCACCTGGTTGTTCGGGAACGGTTGGCCGGTGGCCGGATTGATCAAGGCCACGCCGAGGGCTGAGAAATCGCCGCTGCGCTCGGCCATCGTCGGCACGTTGGCGTACTGATCGTACACGGTGCTGCCGTGGTTGCCGCTGTAGGTCAGGATGAAATTGGTCTTGCGCGTGCCGTCGTAGAGCGAGCCGAGCTTGACGGGGCCGCCGATCGTGCCGCCGTAGATGTTCCGCGCGTACGGTTGAGTCGAGGCGGTGCGGTCCGGCAGCTGGAACGGCGTCGAATCGAGCACCGATCCGCCAAACGAGTAGTTGACGGTGCCCTGGTAGCGCTGCTGCTGCGCGCCGCGCCCGCCGAGGAAGAAATCGCCGCGTCCGCCGCCGGGCCCGCCCGGGCCGCCGGGCCCGCCGCGTCCCTGGAAGCCGCCCGGGCCGCCGCGCCCCCCTCCGAAGCCGCCGCGTCCACCCGCTCCGGGGCCCTGCCCGTCGCCGCCGGCCGCGCCGAACGCGTCGGGATTCGTCGGATCGAACTCGCCGCGGCCGATCGCGCCGAAGCGATCCTGCAGCATTCCGCGATCGACGCTGCCGGCGTTGCCGCTGATCGCGATCGCGTCGCCGGACGATTCGGTCGAGAAACCGGGCGGCAGCAGCGCGCGCGCCGCCTGCTCGGTTTCCGTGGCTGACAATTGCGTGTCGGTCGTGGCCGCGTCGCCCGTGCGAGTGACCTCGAGCGTCTGGAATCCGGTGGCGCCCGGCTGCGCGCCACGACCGCGGCCGGCTCCGGGAGCGCCGCCACGACCGTTGGCCGCCGCCGTCGTGCCGGGTGCCGCCGGCGCGCCCGCACGCGCCGGTGACGTCGGCGTTGCAGTCGGTGCCGCCGCTCCGGCCCCGCCGTTGGCCGCCACCGTCGGCGCATTGCGCGGGGCGAGCGACATCGACAGATCGAGCGTCTGCGCGCAGCTGGCTGCCTCGACGACGGTGATCGGCTGCTCGATGGCCCCGAAGCCGGTGAGCTCTGCCGAGACCGTGTACTGGCCCGGTGCAAGCGTGAAGCCGAACCCGCCGTCGACGTCGGTCGACGTCGAGCCCTTCGCGGCCGTTCCCGACTTGATTGTCAACGCCACGCCGGGCAGCGGCGCGCCGGCGCTCTTCGCATGTCCGGTGATCCGGCACGCGCCGGTCTGCTGCTGTCGCGCGTCGAGGCCGATGGGAGCCACCAGCGCAACGGCGCCCATCAGGCCCGCCGCCAACCCTGCCGTTCCCCGCGACACGTAGAAGGTAACCATGCGTTCGGAGGAGAATACGCCGCCGGCATGCGTTCGGTTTAAGCTGCCCTATAATTCCTCGCCGCCTGACACCATTTCTTCACAGACTGGCGGGCCGATGGCCCGGAGGACGTTTCGATGACCCGTATGTTCGTGACCGCGCTCGTCCTGACCTCGCTTTCGTCGCAGAATCCCGCGCCGCCGCCGGCGACCGATTGCCAGGACACCGCCGCGGCGATCCAGCGTGTCCTCGCGAACGACGCACGCCTGCGCGACTGGCCGCAGCTCGCGCGCTATCGTGACGCGAACGCCAATCTGCCGGCGCCCGCCACTGCCCAGCCGCGCGTTGTCTTCATGGGCGATTCGATCACCGACATCTGGCAGCAGGAGCGCTTCGCCTTCTTCGTCTCGTCGAAGCCGTACGTCGATCGCGGCATCAGCGGACAGACCACGCCGCAGATGCTCGTGCGCTTCCGTCCCGACGTGATCGAGCTGAAGCCGAAGGCCGTCGTCATCCTCGCCGGCACCAACGACATCGCCGGCAACACCGGCCCGATGACCGACGACGACATCGAGCGGAACCTGGCGTCGATGGCCGAGCTCGCTAAGGTGCACGGCATCAAGGTCGTGCTCGCCAGCATCACGCCGACCAGCGCGTACCATCCCCCCGCCAACGGCGGCGCGCCGCAGACGACGCAGCGTCCGATGGCGCGCATCCGCGCGATCAACGAATGGATGCAGAAATACGCCGCCGAGAACGGCCACGTCTATCTCGACTACTTCACGCCGATGCTCGACGCGACCGGGATGATGAAGGCCGAGCTGACGGGCGACGATCTGCACCCCAATGCCGGGGGCTACGCGATCATGGCGCCGCTCGTCGAGGCGGCGATTCAGAAGGCGCTGCGGTGAACGGCGGCTGAGCCGCGATTCGGGTCAACTGCGCAGCACGCGCACCGGATCGACCTGGGCCGCGCGCCGCGCCGGTATGACGCTAGCGAGCGCGGCCACCGCCAGCAGCACGAACGCCACGGCCGCGTAGCTGATCGCGTCGTGCGGCGAGACGCCGTGGAGCACCGTCTGCAGCAGCCGGCTCACCCAGTACGAGACGGCGATGCCGACCGCGAGCCCCGTCACCGCGATGGCCATCGACTGCCGGACCACGAGCACGACGATGTCGCGGAGCTGCGCGCCGAGCGCCGTGCGGACACCGATTTCCCGCGCCCGCAGGGTCACCGAATACGACAGCACGCCGAACAGGCCGACGCCCGCAATCAGCAGGGCGAAGAGCGCGAAGGCGGCGAGCAGAGAGGCGTAGAGGCGGGGATTCGCCAGGCTGTCGGCGACCCGCTCGCGCATCGTCAACAGCGACTCGAGCGGCGCTGACGGCGCGAGGTTCCTGGCCAGGTCGCGAAGCGTCGGAGCGAGCGCCTGCGGATCGGCCGCCGTCCGCACGACGAGGTAGATGTCGCTGTCGGCGACCCGCCCCTGCTGGCGCGAGTAGAGCCCGTAGATCTCCGGCTGCGGCGCATCCGTCACGCTGCGGCGCACCGTGTCTTCGACGACGCCGACGATCGGGCGCCGCGCCGGCGGCGCGCCCGGCTTCGTTGCGCCCGGCAGCGTCCAGCCGAGCGCCGCGCCGTCGAGATACCTCCGCGAGAATTCGCGATTGACGATCACCACCGGCTGCCCGCCCGACGCGTCGTCGGCGGCGAAGCCGCGTCCTTCGACGACGCGCTGTCCGATGCTGGCGAAGTAGTCGGGACTGACGCCCTGGACTCCCGTCTGGATCTGCACCGTGCTCCCGTCACGCCGCACGAGTGGAAACGACGAGAGCGCCTCGCCGCTGGTCAAGGCGAGCGTGTTGGCGTACGCCGCATGCGTGACCCCGGGCACCGCCGTGAGCCGCTGCCGCAGCTGTTCGAGGATTTCGAAGCGGCGTTCGGGCGTGAACTCGCCGTCGGTCAGGATGAGGCGGGCCGTCAAGACGTTCGACGTGTCGTAGCCGAGACTGGCGTGCATGAGACCGACGAAACTGCGCGTCAGCAGGAGCGCGCCGACCAGCAGCACACAGGCCGTCGCGATCTGCGCGGCCATGATGATCGCGCGCGCCCGAGCGGTGCGCGTCCTGAGCCCGCCGCCGGCAGGCGCGAGCGCGTCCTCTGCGAGCGACGGCACGAGTTCGGTGCGGGCCACGTGCCATGCCGGGAGGATGCCGCAGCCGATGCCGGCCAACAGCGAGATCGCCACCGCGAAGGCCTGAATGCGCCAGCCGAGCGCGATGTCGTGCACCCGCGGAAAATCGGCCGGGAGGATCGACGGCAGCGCCCGATGGAGCACCGCGGCGAGCGCCAGGCCGGCAATCCCGCCCAGCAGGCCGAGCAGGACGTGCTCGACGAGCGTCTGGCGAACCAGCCGACCACGACCGGCGCCGAGCGCCGCGCGTACGGCCAACTCGCGCCGCCGCGCGGTGGCCCGCGCCAGCTGCAGACTCGCGACGTTGGCGGTGGCGGTGGCGAGCAGCAGGACGACCGCCGCGAGCAGGATCAGGATCGCGGGGCGGACCTCGGCCGTCAGCGCCTGCAGCATCGGCACGGTCGTCACGTCGACTTGTCCATCGGTGCCAAACACCGCCATCGCGACCACCTTCGCGATCGGGGTCGCCGGCACCGCGGCGCGGCCGAGAGACGTCCCTTCGGCGGCGGCCTGCGCCGGCGTGCTGCCTGGCTTCAGACGGCCAATCGCCTGGAACATCGACACACTCATACCTTGCCTGCCGGGTGCGGTCGGCGGCTCGACATAGAACGGCATCCAGGCGCGGGTCTCGCGATTGGGGAATGCGAACCAAGCCGGCATCACGCCAACGACGGTATAGGCCGTAGTGTCGAAGCGGATGCGCGAACCAATCGCGTCGGCGCGTCCGCCGAACTGCTGCTGCCAGTAGCCGTAGGAGAGCACGACGATCGGCGGCCGTCCGGGATCGTCCTCGCCGCGTGCGAAGCCGCGGCCGAGCGCGGGTGCCGCCTGGAGCATCGTAAAGAGCGACGGCGTGACGCGGCAGATGGCCAGGCGTGGCGCGCCGGGCTGATCCGTGGGCGCCACCAGTTCGCTGTTCCACGCGCCGATCGCGTCGAGGGTGCGTGCCGAGTCGCGCCAGGCGCGGTAGGTGCCGTTCGTGAAGACCGGCCCGAACCGCTTCGTACTGCCCTGACGGGTTTCGTACAGCCGCACGAGCCGCGGCGCATCGGCCCAGGGGAGCGGCTTCAGGAGGACGCCGTAGGTGATGCTGCCGAGCACTGTCGCGGCCGCGATGCCGAGCGCCATCGTGGCGACGACGAGCGCGGTGTGGGCGGGCTGACGGCGGAGCAGGCGCCAGGCGTAGCGTGCGTCCTGCGCGATCGACGCGACCAGCGGCGCCGTCCCGGGCGGCGGTTCGAGCGCGCGGGCGAGACGGGGCCGCCGGCGGCGCACGGCAGGGTCGGCCGCCCACGCGGCGATCTGCGCCTCGACGCGCCGTTGCGCTTCGTCTGCGCCACAGCCCTCGGCGCGCGCGCTGGCATAGACCGCGGCCGCATGCTGCGCCAGTTCTTCGAGGACGTCCGGGTCGATCGCCTCCGGGGCGAAGGCCGCTTCGAGGCGTGGTGTCCAGTTCATGGCGGGCGCGATCAGGTTTCGGTAATCCGGGCGACCCGATTGAGGGCCGCGAAGAAGCTCTCCCACACGTTGCGCTGGCTCGCCAGCGTCCGGCGCCCGGCCGGTGTCAGCCTGTAGTAGCGGCGGCGGCGCTGGCCGGCGCGCTCGACCCAGCGGCCGTCGATGAGGCCGCGGTCCTCGAGGCGGTAGAGGGTGGGATAGAGCGAGGTGATGTGGAAGTTGATGGCGCCGTCGGAGCGGCGCGCGATCAGCTGGCCGATCTCGTAGCCGTGCCGCCGCCGCTCTTCGAGCAGCGCCAGAATGAGGAGCTCGGCGCTGCCGCGTTTCAACTCGTTGTGCAGGCCGGATCGCGGCGGCGGGACGCCGGGTGTGTCGGACCCGCGCGGCCGGGGCGCCGGTTTTCCGGCCGCCTCACTCTTAGACGCCATATATGGCGTCACACAATATCACGCGACCAGCCGCACCGTCCAGAAGTCGTCGCTGAGGCCGGCGTCGAGCAGGTAGGCGTAGGGCAGCGTGCCGTAGCCGGCCCGCCCCCAGCCGCCGCCCCAGGAGTTGCGGACGAGCACGCGCTGGGTGGGGTCGTCGTAGCCCACCGCCAGCACGGCGTGGCCGCCGAGCAGCGTCTCGGCCGGCCGCGGCATCGGCACCACCCCCGTGCGCGCCACCGCCGCGCTTTCGAAGCTCTCGTAGACCGAGAAGCCGAAGACGAACGGATAGCCGCCGGCGAGGCAGCCCCTGATCTGGTCGAGGGTGCGCGACACGCGCTGGTAGAGCAGGGCCCGATGCCCGGCCGCGTCCTTGTAGGCGGCGGCGCTCGGCTTGCTGCGGAAGGTAGAGACCAGATAGGGCCAGAGCGACTCGTGCGGCGCGCCCTGGCTGGCGACGCTCTTGATGCCGTCGCGCAGCATCGCGCCGGCGTCCTGGTCGATGGTGCCTTCGATGACGCGCTCGTTGTAATAGATGAACAGCCGCGACGGCGTGAACCCGTCGCTCTCGCGCTGCTTGATCTCGTCGAACTGCAGCGCGCCGGCGATGGCGTTGGCCGTACAGCTGCCGAGCGCGCCCTGATCGTAGACCGCCGGGCAGCCCTCGCGCAGATCGACGCGCGGCGGCAGCGCGCCGAGCGTGGCCGGCGGCGCGGCGAACAGCCGATCGCGCTGATCCGGCAAATCGGGGATCCATCCGTAGCGCTTGATCTTCATCTTGCGGGGCGCAGGCATGGAGGAAGATACGCCGGCAAACGCGCGAAGTTCTGGGGTAGCGGGTGCCCTATAATCCGCGCATGCAACTCGATCTCTGGTCGATGCTCTTCGTATTCATGCTGGCGACCTTCGTCGGCTTCCAGGTCATTCAGAACGTGTCGCGCCTGCTGCACACGCCACTGATGTCGCTGACCAACGCTATTTCGGCGATCGCGGTCGTCGGGTCGATCCTGATCGCCGGCGAGCGCGAGGGAGTTCTGATCACGGTGCTCGGCACGGTCGCGGTGGCCGCGTCGATGACCAACATCGTGTCGGGATTTCTCATCACCGATCGGATGCTGAAGATGTTCCGCGAGAAGAACGCGAAATGAACGCGCACCTGATCCAGCTCAGTTATTTCGTCGCCGCGGTTCTCTTCATCCTCTCGCTGCGCTGGCTGAACTCGCCGAAGACGGCGCGGCAGGGGGTGTTGGCCGGCGCGGCCGGCATGGGCGCCGCCATCGTCGGCACCCTGATGGCGCCCGAGATCGTCGACTACCAGTGGATCGTGATCGGACTCGTCGCGGGGACGCTCTTCGGCATTCCGCTGTCGCGTGTCGCGCTCACCGCCGTGCCGCAGCGGACCGCGCTGTCACACGCGTTCGGCGGCCTGGCGGCGGGTCTGGTCGGCACCGCGAAATACATCATGTGGCGGCAGCAGGCGCAGCTGACCACGTTCCGCGTGTCGGCGATCGCGCTCGAAGTGATCCTTGGGTTCCTGACCTTCACCGGCAGCCTGATGGCGGCCGGCAAGCTGCAGGAAATCCTGCCGACGCGCCCGATCACCTATCGCAACCAGAACGTCGTCAACCTGCTGCTGCTCGCGGCGGCGATCGGCGCCGGCGGCTACCTGGCGTTCGCCGACCACGGCTACTGGCCGGCCTACGCGGCGCTCGTCGCGCTGTCGCTGACATTCGGCGTACTGCTGATCATTCCGATCGGCGGCGCCGACATGCCGACCGTGATCTCGCTGCTCAATTCCTACGCGGGTCTGTCGGCCGTGGCGATGGGGTTCGTGCTCGACAACAAGCTGCTGATCATTGCCGGCGCGCTGGACGGCTCGTCGGGGCTGATCCTCTCGGTCATCATGTGCAAGGCGATGAACCGCTCGTTCACCAACGTGCTGTTCGGCGCGTTCGGACAGGTGCAGACCGTGGTCGCGGCCGGCGAGGCGAAGACCGTCAAGAGCGCGACGGCCCAGGACGTCGCCGACATCCTGACCCACGCCGACCGTGTCGTGATCATTCCCGGTTACGGGATGGCGGTCGCGCAGGCGCAGCACCGCGTCCACGAGCTCTACGAGCAACTGACCAAGCGCGGCGTCGACGTGAAGTTCGCGATCCATCCGGTCGCCGGCCGCATGCCCGGTCACATGAACGTGCTGCTCGCGGAAGCCGAGATTCCCTACGAGTCGCTGGTCGAGATGGACGACATCAACCCCGAGATGCCGCAGACCGACGTCTGTCTCGTGGTCGGCGCCAACGACGTGGTCAACCCGGCGGCGCGCCATGACAAGGGCAGCCCGATCTTCGGCATGCCGATCATCGATGCCGACAAGGCCCGGGCGATCATCGCGATCAAGCGATCGATGAACCCCGGCTTCGCCGGCATCGAAAATGAGCTGTACTACGATGAGAAGACGCTGATGGCCTTCGGCGACGCGAAGGCGGTGCTCGGCGAGGTGGTCAAGGCGGTCGCCGGCGACGGCACGTCGATGCACTGAGGCCAGCGGCCAACGTCGCTTACGGCAGCACGTACCGCACCGACACGTACACCATGTTGACGTGCGCCGAGTCGGGCGTTGCCGCCGGCACGGACCACGGGCTGCGCGTCAGGTAGGAATACTGCACGATCGCCTGCAGCGCGCCGCGGGTCGCATCGCGAACGATGGCGTGGTTGACGCCCACCGTGGTCTCGTCGATGGTGTGGTTGGCGGCGGTCGAGCCGTCGATGCCATAGCCGATCGGCGTGGTGCCATCGAGCGACGTCACCCGATCGACATGCACCGTTCCGTAGTAGCCGAACACCAGCGTCGACGGGACAACCTGCGCTTCGACGCCCAGCAGTCCCGACGTGGCGCCGATCGTGGTGAGACTGGCGTCGGCGTTGACCATGAAATCGGGGGCCTGGCCGATCATGTAGCGGCCGCCGCCGGACGAGATGAGCGTGCTCGCGATGACCCGCACGTTCTTCGCCGGTTCGAGCACCGCGCCCGCGGTGAAGCCGGTGCCGGTGGCGGAAAACGTCTGCTGGCTTGCCGGCGCATACGTTCGAAAACCGCGCACGATGAATCCGGCCTCCACGTGCTCATGCCGCCCCCCGACCTGCGGGTCGAAGGCGATCTTGCCGACGATGTCGGGGTAGGGGCTCGGCGCACCGGGCGTCGAGCCGGCGTCGACTTCGCCGGCCGGAAAGGACGAGGGCAGGACCACCGCCGATCCGACAAACGGCTGCGGATTCTCGAGTGAGATGCCGGCGGCGACCGTCTTCGATGCGTGCGCCACGAAGCGGAACTGCATCTGGCGGGCCCACGCCATCCCGAGCTGCAGATTGGGATCGAGGTTCTGCGAGGTGATGACGTCGGCCGAGACCGGCGAGAGGCCGTTGCGGTTGAGCGTCAGCAGCGTCCAGGTCTGTCCGCCGGTGAAGTCGAAGCGCCCGCGCACGTACTGCGCCCACGCATGACGCAGCCGCAGCGTGTGCGAATTCGAATAGACGAAGGCGTTGCCTGGACCCGAGCCGAGGAAGTCGACCTCGAGGAAAGCCTTGACGGCGGCGCCGCCGAGGGCGGTCGTGACCAGCAGGTTGGCCCGCGAGCTTTGCGCCGAGAACCGGGTCTCGCTGAGCGCGCCCGCCGGAGTGTTCTCGAAGGGAATCGTCCCGAAGGTGGTCGCCGGACCGCTGCCGACGTTGGTCGATCGGAAGAGGGCCACGGCATCGATGAAGCCGCCCAGGCGCAGGTCGGTATCACCTAGATGGACCGCCAGCGGCGACGTCGGGGGAGACGACGGCGTCTGCGCCGCCGCTCCGGAGGCCATCAGGGTTGCGGCAAGCACACACGCGAGACGCTGACAGATGACCATGATCGGGACCGTAGCTGACGCTACGCCGCCCCGCAACTGGCAGAAGATGTTACCGTCGCGCCGTCACCGGGCGACAGACCCGGACGCCGGGCGTGCACACGTCGTCGGCTCGATTCTCGAAGGAGATCCCGTGAGACAGATCGTAGGAGGCCTGCTGGCCGTCGGGCTTGTCGCCGGCGGGCTGCGCGCGCATGTCGACGCGCAGCGCCAGGCGGTGCCGTCGGATCTGAAGCCGCTGCTCGTCGCGCCGGCGAGTGAAATGCGGCTGGTGACGACGCGCTATACGCTCGACCGCCAGGCGCTCAATCTCGACTACGCCGGGCCGGGCGGATTCGACATGCCGGGCGCGCGCGGCGGACGCGGCCGCGGCGGCGCCGCCGACGCCCCCGCCGGTCGGCCGGTGCCAGTGTCGACGGCCCGGCTCGCCCGCCTCAAGCGCTTCGATCTCGACTGGCAGGCCGCGCTGGACAAGCTACCCGCGAGTAAGTTGACGCCGGCCGCTACCGCCGATCTGGCCGCGCTGAAAGCGACCCTCGCCGCCAACCTGGCGCAGCTCGAGGCCGACAATCTGGAACTGGCGCAGATGGCGCCGTCGCTGCCGTTCCTCCCGGCGCTGGTGCCGATGGTCGAAGCGCGCATCCGCGTCGCCGACGTCGACGCACAACAGGCCGCGCGCGTGCTGACCGACGTGCGGCGCGATCTGCAGGCGCGCATGGCCGCGCCCGCCGAGAAGACCAACGCCGCCACCGCGGCGCGGGCAGCCCAAGCGACCGAGTCGATGCGGGCCTCGATCACCGAGTGGTTCTCTTTCTACAACGGCTACGACCCGGTCTTCTCCTGGTGGATGGGCGTTCCCTACAAGCAGGCGGACACGACGCTGCAGGACTATGCCGCGTTCCTGCGCGAGCAGGCTGGGGATCCCGGCCTGCCGCCGTCGCCGGCCACGGTGGCGCCGATCGCCGCGGCGGCGGCGCCGAAGATCGGATCGGTCCCCGATCTGCCCGAGATCCTGGCGCTCCCGCAGGACGAGCTGCGCGATATCGTCGCCCGCTTCAACGCCGAGAACACCCGGCAGGCCGGGCGTGACGGCGGCCGCGGCGGACGCGGGCAGGACGCCGCAGCGGACGCTCCCGGACGTGGCGCCGCGCCGTCCGAGCCGCTGTCGGCCGCTTCGTCCACGACCCGCGACAACCGAGCCTGGCTCGAGGCCCTGAATTCCCTCGATTTCGACGCGCTGTCGCGCAACGCCCAGGTCGACTACCTCTATATCAAGTGGCGCGCCGAGACCGACATCGCGCACGAGCACGAGTCGATTCCGCCAGGGCCGCCGTTTCGTCCCGACGACTCGAAGATCCTCGGCAAGCCGCGCGGGCGCGACGGCCTGATATCGGATCTCCGCGACAACCTGATCCCGTACACGCCCGAGCAATTGATCGCGCTAGCCAACCGTGAGTTCGCCTGGTGCGAGGCTGAGATGAAGAAGGCGTCGCGCCAGATGGGGTTCGGCGACGACTGGAAGCGGGCGCTCGAGAAAGTCAAGCAGTCGGCGGTGCCGCCGGGCGGCCAGCCGCGGATGATCATGGACCTGCTCGACGAGGCCGTCGTCTACCTGCGGGCCAACGACCTCATCACCGTCCCTGGCGTCGCCGCCGAATCGCTGCACATGACGATGATGTCGCCGGAGATGCAGCTGACGTCGCCGTTCTTCCTCGGCGGCGATCACATCCTCGTCTCGTATCCGACCGACACGATGGACTTCGACGCGCGGATGCAGAGCATGCGCGGCAACAATCCGGCCTTCTCGCACGCGACCGCGTTCCACGAGATGATTCCTGGGCACAATCTCGTCGGTTATCTCAACTCGCGCTACCGCGACTACCGGCCGTTCCTGACGAGCGGCGGCCCGTTCTACGGCGAGGGCTGGCCGCTCTACTGGGAGCTGACCATGTACGACCTCGGATTCGACAGGACGCCGGAGCAGAAGGTCGGCGCGCTCTTCTGGCGGATGCACCGCTGCGCCCGGATCATCTTCTCGCTCAACTTCCACATGGGCAACTGGACGCCGGGTCAGGCGGTCGACTTCCTGGTCGACAAGGTCGGCCACGAGCGCGACAACGCCGCCGCGGAAGTGCGACGATCATTCGAGTCGGCGCAGTACCAGAACCAGCCCCTCTACCAGGCGGCGTATCTGCTCGGCGGTCTGCAGCTGCGCGGCCTGCGCAGGGAGCTCGTCGATTCGAAGGCGATGACCAACAGGGCCTTCCACGACGAGATCATGCGTCAGGGGAACATGCCGATGGCGCTGCTCCGCTTGCGCATGACCAGGCAGAAGCTGACGCGCGACATGGACGTCAACTGGAGGTTCTACGGAGAGCTGCCGGAGAAATAGTTGCCGGTTGCGGGTTGCCGCCTGCGGCTCGAGCCAGCGCCGGCAATTGCGAACGGTGACTATCGCTGCGCTGGCAGCCGCGGGTTCCGCTCGATGCCGAACTTGTGCTGGTGCCACTGCGGATACGGTTCCGGCAGGGCGCTGACTTCATCGAGCCGGGCGGATTCCTCCGGCGTCAGGCGGAAGTCTGCCGACTTGAGGATGTCGCGAAGCTGCGTCTCGTTGCGGGCGCCGAGGATCACCGTGTCGACGCCGGGTTTGTGCAGCACCCAGTTGATCGCCACCTGGGCGATCGTCGCGGCGCGCTCGCGGGCAATGGCGTCGAGCACGTCGACGATGCGATAGAGACGATCGAAGTCGACCGTGCCGGGAACGCCCAGATCATTGATCCGGGCGACCTCCGGTTTCGGCGAGTCGCGCCGGAACTTTCCAGTGAGCAGACCCGCCTGGAGCGGGCTCCACACCATCAGTCCGCAGCGCTGGTCGAGGGCCAGCGGCACGATGTCGTGCTCGACGTCGCGGGCGACCAGCGAATAGTTCACCTGCTGCGTGACGTAGCGCGGCGCCAGGATCCGATCGGACGCGGCGAGCGCCTTCATCACCTGCCACGCGGCGTGGTTCGAGCAGCCGATGTAGCGAACCTTGCCGGCCGACACGAGATCGTCGTAAGCCCGCAGCGTCTCCTCCACCGGCACGAACGTGTCCGGCTCGTGGCAGAGATAGAGATCGAGGTAGTCGGTCTGCAGGCGGCGCAGGCTGGCCTCGCACGCGGCGACGAGGTAGCGGCGCGACAGGCCGGTGCCGAACGGGCCGGCATGCATCCGCTGATACGCCTTGGTCACCAGCACGAAGTCGTCGCGCTGCCCCTTGAGCGCCTGCCCGAGCACTTCCTCGGCGCCCCCGACCGAGTAGATGTCGGCGGTGTCGAGCGTCGAGACCCCGGCGTCGCGCAGGATGCCGAGGATGCGGACCGTGTCGTCGACACCGAGGTTCCCCATCTTCGCGAAGCGGTCCCGCCCGCCGAGGGTCATGGTGCCGAACGTCAGGGCCGAAACACTCAGCCCGGAATTGCCGAGAAATCGCTGTTCCATGAAGTGACGTGATGTTATCCGATCGAGAACGACGGGCCACACAGCCGCCCGAACTCCGGCTCAGCCGGGTCGGCCACCTGTAATCCATTCGATGCGGTGCGTATTGATTTACATCGCCTTGCGCGGCCCCGCCCTTGGCCTCGGCCGGGCTTTGCCCGCACCAGGCTGGCACGGGGGTTGATGTCAGCGATCGCATGGCCAGAGAAAGAAGGCGGATGCCCTCCGCCTCGGATGCGATTTCGGCACAGACCGATGCGATGCCTTCCAGGGGTGCGCCCGCGACCGTCCGCGAATACGACAACTGTAGCAGCGTCGACCATCGCGGGCGGATCGCGATGCGGGCCTATGAGCTGTTCCTGGCGCGCGGCGGCGCCGACGGGAGAGACTTCGACGACTGGCTGGCCGCCGAGCGCGAGCTCACGGGTGGCGCCGGGCTCGGGTCGAGGGGGGACGCAGGGAAGTGAGCGGGGCGCGTCAATACCCGTTCCTCCTTATCGCCGACGACGACCGCGACACGCGCGAGCTGTATCGCGCGTGTTTCGACACGAGCGGCTATCGGACCGCCGAAGCCGGGACCGGCTCGCAGGCGATCGTCTCCGCCGTCGAGATCGTTCCCGACGTCCTCCTGACTGACTACGTGCTTCCCGATGTCGATGGCATCACGGTCGCCCGCCGGCTCAAGGCCGATCCGCGCACCGCTGGCATCAGCATCGTCATGGTCAGCGGCTACGCCACTCCCCACGTCGAGCGCGAGGCGATTCAGGCCGGGGTCGACCGCGTGCTGCTCAAGCCGTGCCTACCGGTGGCGGTGCTTCGGGAAGTGTCGCGCGCGATGGCACGGGCGGGGAGCCGCGCGACGATCGGGCCGCTGAGGTCCATCGATGCGTCCGCCTCCGTGCGGGTGCGCGAGGAGTTCGCCGCGCTGCCAGGTCTGTCACTCACGGCCGAGCAGGCGCGGCTGGTGTTCGACCTTGACCGCGACGCGTGCGACAGCATCCTGATCGCGCTGGTGACGGAGGGCTTCCTGGCCCGCACCCCGCACGGTGCGTTCAAGCGCCCCTGCTAGAGAGAATCTGGAGACGTGACGTGAAGAGACGGACATCCCTGATCGCCAGCGCCGCAGGGCTCGGCGCCGCATGGCTGGCGATGCGCCTGGCGCGCGCGCGCCTCGCCATCTCGTTCGACGACCGCGTGGTGGTGATCACCGGCGGATCGCGGGGGCTCGGGCTCGAAATCGCCCGCCGGCTGGCCGACGAAGGAGCGCATCTGGCGCTGCTGGCGCGCGACGCCGGAGAACTCGATCGCGCGCGCGACGAATTGACGGGGCGCGGCCGCGGTTCGGTCGCGACCTTCCAATGCGATGTGCGCCGTCGCAGCGACGTTCGCGCCGCCGTCGACGCGATCCTCGATCGATTCCGACGCGTCGATGCGCTGATCAACGACGCCGGCATCATCCAGGTCGGTCCCCTCGAGCACATGACCGAGGAGGATTTCGAGAACGCGATGGCGACGCATTTCTGGGGTCCGCTGCACATGATGCTGGAGCTGCTGCCCTCGATGCGCCACCAGTGCTTCGGCCGCATCGTCAACATCGCGTCGATCGGCGGGAAGGTGGCGGTGCCGCACCTGGCGCCGTACTCCGCGAGCAAGTTCGCGCTGACCGGTCTGTCGGATGCGGTGCGCGCCGAAGTCGCCCGCTATGGCATCCGCGTGACGACGGTAGCGCCGGGCCTGATGCGCACCGGCTCCCCGATCAACGCACAGTTCAAGGGTCGGCACGACGCCGAGTTCACCTGGTTCAGGGCGGCGAGCTCGGTGCCGGGACTGACGATCGGCGCCGCGCGTGCGGCCGCGCGCATCGTCGAGGCGTGCCGGCACGGCGACCCGGCGCTGACGCTCACGGCGCCGGCGGCGCTGCTCGCGGTCGGCAATACGGTGGCGCCCGCCTCCGTCGCGCGCGCGATGATGGTGGTGTCGAGGCTGCTGCCGGAAGCCACGTCCGATCCCGAGGGCAACCGCGTCCGCTGCGGTCGCGACACGCTGGCTGCCCGCTCGACGCCGTCCATCGCGGCGGCGCTCACCGATCGCGCCGCGGCCGCCAACAACGAGGCGTGAGGCGCGCCCGGGATCCGTTCAGGCCTTCTGTCCGCTCTCGACCATCTGCTTGAAGCGCTGGAGATCCTCGCGGATTTCGCTCGCGGCGTCGGCCCCGAAGATCTTCGCGACGGCCGCCCCCAGCTTGCCGAGCGGCGGGCTGTACTGCAGGTGGACGGTGACACGCGTCCCCATTCCATTGGCCGTGCGGGCAAAGTTGACCGATCCCGCGCTGACGACGTCGGCGCCTTCGAGCGAGCGCCACGCGATCAGCTTGTTGGCGACTTCGTTGTAGATCTCGGCGTCCCACTCGACGACCATGCTGGCCGGGCCGCGGGCGCGCCAGTGCGAAATCGTGTCGGTGATCTTGTCGACCGAGGCGAGATGGCGCATGAACTGCGGCAGGTTCTCGAGGTTGCGCCAGAACCGGTACAACTCCTCCAGCGAGCGGTGGATGGTGACGCTCTCGAGCACGTTGATGCCACGCGGCCCGCCGAGGGAGGCGCGCGTGTTCTGCGGGCTGACGGCGGTGTTGACGCCGAAGGCCTCGTAGACGTCGCAGTGCGCGGTGATGCCGCGGCGGAGCAGCAGGCCGCCGGCCCCCGCCAGGAGCCAGCCGTTGCCCCTGAGACGCGACAGGCCGTACAGCGCGAGTCCGGTTCCGGCGGCGATCGACACCCACTTCTCGAGACCGCTGATGTTGCGGCCGGAGCGGGCCACGACGTCCGCGTCGTCCTCGGGAAAGACCAGGTCCATGTTCATCGTGGTGCCCCCCTTAGCGTCGCGCCGTACCGATGTCTGCCGTCCATGACGGCGTGTCGCTGGCGGGGAACGATTCCTCCGCGGCGTCGTTGACGATGTCCTTGCCCACCCAGCCGCGGTCGCGCAGCGCGGAATCGATCCAATGGCGCGCCAGGCGGTAGTCGTGACGCCCCATCGCGGCGCGCACGGCGAGCGTGGCGCCGAGTGTGGCGAGGAGGCCGCCGGCGAAGCCGCCGCGGCGGGCCCCGATCACCGCGACCGTGCTGCCCCAGGCGGCGGTGATCCATCGCTCGTGGTCATACGCCTGCAGCGCGGAGGTCTGGCGATCCCAGACATTCACCGGCGCGCGGGCAATCGTGAGGTTCTTGGAAACGTCAGCCATAGCACGCCTCGAGGTGCACAACACATGCCCGCGATAGCGGGGAGGAAGTGCCACGGCTGAGTCTTGAATTGCTGCAGGTTGCGGCCAGCCCAGTAACCGTCTTCCGCCCTCCGCGTCCCTGCGGGGCGCGCCCCAGACGTGGCTCGCATGTCGCTTGACATGACTCGGCCGTAACGATTAAGCTGTTAATCCGGATATACGGATGAATACCCCCGCCATCTTCGACGATTTGACGACGCTGGCCGATGCGACGCGGGGGCGCATGCTGCTGGTGCTCGAGCGCCAGGAGTTGACGGTGTCTGAGCTCTGCACGATCCTGCAGTTGCCGCAGTCGACCGTCAGCCGCCATCTGAAGACGTTGTCCGATGCGGCCTGGGTTTCGTCGCGGCGCGACGGCACCAGCCGCTACTACACACTGGCGCTCGACGGTCGTCTGCGCCACGGCTCTGGCGCCAACGAGCGGGCCGCGTCCACGCGTCGGCTCTGGGCGCTGCTTCGCGACCAGATTGCGACCACGCCTGGTGCCGATCAGGATGGCCGCCGGCTGAAGGGGGTGCTGGCGCGCCGGCAGACGAAGTCGGAGGAGTTCTTCGCGTCGGCAGCCGGCCAGTGGGATCGGCTGCGGCGCGAGCTGTTTGGGAGCGCCTCGGCGTTGCAGGCGCTGCCAGCGCTGCTCGATCGAACATGGACGGTCGGCGATCTCGGGTGCGGCACCGGCGAAACGAGCGCGGCGCTGGCCCCGTTCGTCGCGCGCGCGCTGGCGGTCGATCGCAGCGGCGACATGCTGCAGGCGGCGCGGCGGCGGCTTCGCGATCTGCCGAACGTCGACGTCCGCCGCGGCGATCTCGAGGCGCTGCCGATTGGCGATGCCGAGCTGGATGCCGCCGTGATGATTCTGGTGCTGCACCACGTGCCGGATCCGGCCGCGGCGCTGAGCGAGGCGGCGCGAACACTGAAACCCGGCGGCCGTCTCGTCGTGTGCGACATGCTGCCGCACGATCGCGAGGACTACAAGCAGCAGATGGGGCACGTCTGGCTCGGGTTCGGCGGCGACCAGTTCGGACGGCTGCTCGGCGGCGCGGGATTCGATGACGTCCGGATCGTGCCGATGCCGGTCGATCCGCAGGCAAAAGGGCCGGCGCTTTTCGTCGCGTCGGCGCTGAAGAAATAGTTTGGTAGTTGACAGTTCGCAACAAGGAGTGAGCATGGCGACAGTTGTTGAAACGCATCCGTTCGACGCCGCGGTGAAGGTTGGCCGCGAGCCGCACAAGGTCAAGGATCTCGGCCTTGCCGACTTCGGTCGCAAGGAGATCCGTCTTGCCGAGCACGAAATGCCCGGCCTGATGGCGCTCCGCCGGCGTTACGCCGCGGCGAAGCCGCTCGCCGGCGCGAGGGTCATGGGCTCGCTGCACATGACTGTTCAGACCGCCGTGCTGATCGAGACGCTCACCGAGCTTGGCGCGGACGTGCGTTGGGTGTCGTGCAACATCTTTTCGACCCAGGATCACGCCGCCGCGGCTGTCGTGGTCGGCCGCCCGGAGACCGGCGGCACGCCGGCGAATCCCAAGGGCACCCCGGTCTTCGCCTGGAAGGGGGAGACGCTCGAGGAATACTGGTGGTGCACGAGCGAGTCGCTGATGTGGCCCGACGGATCCGGCCCGACCCAGATCGTCGACGACGGCGGCGACGCGACGCTGCTCCTGCACAAGGGGGTCGAGTACGAGAAGGCCGGCAAGGTGCCGGCGTTCGACGCCGACAAGGAGCCCGAAGAATGGGGCGTCATCCTGGAGCTGCTGCGCCAGGAGCTGAAGGCGAGCCCACAGCGATGGACCAAGGTCGCGGCTGACATGAAGGGCGTCTCGGAAGAGACGACCACCGGCGTGCATCGCCTCTACGAGATGATGAAGGCCGGCACGCTGCTGTTCCCGGCGATCAACGTCAACGACTCGGTGACCAAGAGCAAGTTCGACAACATTTACGGCTGCCGCCACTCGCTCATCGACGGTCTCAACCGCGCCACCGACGTCATGATGGGCGGCAAGGTCGCCGTCGTCGTCGGCTTCGGTGAGGTCGGCAAGGGCTGTGCGCAGGCGCTGCGCGGGCAGGGCTGCCGCGTGATCGTCGCCGAGATCGACCCGATCTGTGCGCTGCAGGCGGCGATGGAAGGCTACGAAGTCAAGCCGGTCGGCGACGTCGTCGAGACCGCCGACATCTTTGTCACGGCGACCGGCAACCTGAACATCATCACCGTCGACATGATGGCGAAGATGAAGCACAACGCGATCATCGGCAACATCGGTCACTTCGACAACGAGATCGACATGGCCGGGCTGAAGAAGCGCGGCATCGAGCGGATCGAGATCAAGCCGCAGTACGACGAGTTCCGCTTCCCGAGCGGCAGGAGCGTGCTGATCCTCGCAGAGGGGCGCCTGCTGAATCTCGGCTGCGCGACCGGTCACCCCAGCTTCGTGATGTCGGCGTCGTTCACCAATCAGGTGATTGCGCAGCTCGAGCTGCACCAGCACAACGCGAAGTACGAGAAGAAGGTCTACATCCTGCCGAAGCACCTCGACGAAGAGGTCGCGCGGCTGCACCTCGATCACCTCGGCGTGAAGCTGACCACGCTGACCCCTGAACAGGCCGCCTACATCGGCGTCCCGGTCGAGGGGCCGTACAAGGCCGAGCACTATCGGTACTGACGCTGAGAGAAGACGGCAGACTGAAAGGCCGACGCTTTGGCGTCGGCTTTTCTTTTTTGCGGCCGCTGGTTGCGAACCGGCGGCTGCCGAGGCCGACGCTGCAGTAATCTGTGCGCCATGTCTTCTTCTCGCTCGTTCGCGACGGCGGCGATCGCGGTCGCGTTGCTGGCGGTCGCTGGGGCTCAGCAGGCCGATGTCCGCACGGCGCTCGAGACCCAGATCGACCGAATCTACAAGGACCACGCCTACGAGGCGCCGCGGTTCGGGCCGGCGCGCTGGCTGCCCGACGGCAGCGCCTACGCGATCGTCGAACGCCGCGGGCAAGGGAGCGAGATCGCGCGTTACGACGCGGCCAGCGGCGCACGGTCGGTGCAGGCCCGGACGCCGCTCGACGTCGACGACTACGCATGGTCGGCCGACGGCACCCGGCTGCTGGTCTTCACCAACACCAGAAAGGTGTGGCGCCAGGAGACGCGCGGCGACTACTACGTGATCGACGTCGCGAACGGCTCGCAGAAGAAGCTGGGCGGCGACGCGCCGGAATCCTCGCTGATGTTCGCGAAGTTCTCGCCCGACGCCGCGCGGGTCGCCTACGTGCGCCAGAACAACATCTACGTCGAGCAGATCGCGACCGGGGCGATCACGCCGCTCACCACCGACGGCACCGCGCCGCCCGGCGGTGCCGCCTGGGCGCCGGCCACCGCCGGCACCATCGTCAACGGCACCTCCGACTGGGTCAACGAGGAAGAGCTCGACATCCGCGACGGCTTCCAGTGGAGTCCTGATGGCGCCCGCATCGCCTACTGGCAGTTCGACACGAGCGGCGTCGGCAACATGACGCTCGTCAACGACACCTCAGCCCTCTATCCAACGACGACCACCTACGCCTATCCCAAACCCGGCACGGCCAACTCCGCCGTCCGCGTCGGCCTCGTTCCGGCGACTGGCGGCGCCACGAGCTGGGTGCGCCTCCCGGGCGATCCCCGCAACACGTATGTCGCCAGCCTGGATTGGATCGACGCCTCGACGGTCGCGATGCAGCAACTGAACCGCGAACAGAACGAGAACAGCCTGTTCCTCGCCGACGCGGCGACGGGCGGCGTCACGCGCGTGTTCCAGGATCGCGCCTACGAGATGGACGGTCATCCCACCTGGGTCGACGTGCAGAGCGAGATCGAATGGATCGATCACGCCCGGGCGTTTCTGTGGCTGAGCGAGCGTGACGGCTGGCGGCACATCTACAGGGTGCCGCGCTCGGGTGGCCCGGCGGCGCTGATCACGAACTTCGACGCCGAGGTCACGGACATGGTCGGCGTCAGCGAGGACGCCGGCACTGTCTACTTTTTGGCGTCGCCGGACGCCGCCACCGAGCGTTACCTCTATCGCGCGCCGCTCGACGGCTCCTCGGCGCCGGTGCGCGTCACGCCGTCGGATCGGCCCGGATGGCACACCTACACGCCCGCCCCCGGCGCGCGGCTCGCGTTTCACACCTATTCGTCGTTCGACCGCGTCGCCGCGATGGACGTGATCTCGCTGCCGGACCACCGGCTGCTGCGAACGCTGACCGATCCCTCGGCGCTGCAGGCGGCGCTCGCCGGCCTTCTGCAGCCGCCGGTCGAGTCCCTGCGCGTGGCGGTGGGCGGCGGGGTGACGCTCGACGGCTGGATGATCAAGCCGCGCGCGTTCGATCCGTCCAGGAAGTATCCGGTCATCGTCCAGGTCTACGGCGAGCCGGCCGCGCAGACGGTGACCGATCGATGGGGCGGCGACGGCACGCTGTTCCACCGCGCGCTCGCCGACGCGGGCTATCTCGTCGTCAGCTTCGACAACCGCGGCACGCCGGCGCCGAAGGGGGCCGCCTGGCGGAAGGTGATTTACGGAGCGGTCGGCGAACTCGCCGCGGCGGAGCAGGCGGCGGCCGTGAAGGCCTTCGCGGCCTCGCGCGCTTACGTCGATCCGGATCGCATCGGGATCTGGGGCTGGAGCGGCGGCGGCTCGGACACGCTCAACTGCATGTTCCGCGATCCTGACGTGTTCAAGGTCGGCGTGTCGGTGGCGCCTGTCCCCGATCAGAAGCTGTACGACACGATTTATCAGGAACGCTACATGGGCGTGCCCGACAGGAACGAAGACGGCTACGGCCGCGGCTCGTCCATCAACTTCGCGGCCGGCCTGCGAGGTCGCCTGCTCATCGTCCACGGATCCGGCGACGACAACGTGCATTACCAGGGCACGGAGCGGCTGGTCAACCGCCTCGTCGAGCTCGGCAAGCGGTTCGACCTGATGGTCTACCCCAATCGCACGCACGCCATCTCGGAAGGCCCTGGCACGACCCCGCACATCTATCAACTGATCGCGCGCTATTTCGTCACGAATCTGCCGCCCGGCGGCCGGGGGCCCGGCGGCCGGGGTCAGACCGGGGTCCGACCGGGGTCAGACGGGGGTCAGACCACCAGATGATCGTAGGGGTGCGCAGAATCTGCGCTGCGGCGGCCAGCGCCTGGGCTGCGCGCCGATCGCGTGCGGCACGTGCCGGCGTCGTCTAGCGAGCGCGACGTCGGCGGATTTCTGTCTCCATTCCAGCGGCCAGGGTCAGCTGATTCTCTCTGTGTCCGGCGACGAGCGGCGCGTTCAGGAACCGGACAAGCGGCATCAACGCCTTGAACGTGGCGAGCAGTGTCGGATAGAACTCGCGGCTGTGCGCGAACGCGGCGGGGAACTCCGCGCCGCCGTGGAACTGGCGAAACTTCAGGAAGTCCGCCGCAGGGTGATCGGCGGCATACCCGCGGGGCACGCGGGTCGTGGCGTTACCCTGCAGCTCGCCGAAGCGCGTGCGGAACGCGGCGGCGCGGGTAATCGTCCGGATCCGCGGCCACGTCCGGGCCATGTGCGCGCGCAGCCGGACGAGCTCGGGCGGCTCGGGACGCCACATGCCGCCGCCGATCCACACCCAGTCCGGCGCGACTTCGAAATAGAGGCCCGCCCCTTGCGGCTTGGGAAGGTCTTTCGGTCGAAACACCGCCGCCGCATGCGTCTTCAGCGGCCGCTTGTCGTGGCTGAACCGCGTGTCGCGATAGACGCGGAAGAGCGAGTGCCGGGGCGAGGCGATCAGCTCGGGAGCGACCGTCCGGAAATCGTTCGCCAGGCGTTCGATGACGGCGACCATCGGCTGGTGGACGTGTTCCTGATACTGGTCCTTGCGGGCGTGGAACCACTCGCGCCGGTTGTTGCGCTTCAGCGAACGCAGGAAACTGAGCGTCTTGCTGGTAAACGGGCTGCTGCTGTCACCGCGCACGTAGGAATTCTAGTCCGGCTCGCGCCGGCCCCGGGCGCGTGTCAGCGCGCCAGGCTGAACTGTTCGCGGAGCCACGCGAGGCGGTCGACGCGGGCCTGGAAGGTGAGTTCGTGTTCGAAGTCGTAGGTCTTGAACGTCTTCGGTCCGGAAAGCGCATCGGCCATCGCTCGTGCATCCTCGTTCTTGATGAACTTGTCGTTGGTACCGAACTGGAGGAGCACCGGCCGCGGCGCGAACCTGGCGATCGACCTGGCCGGGTCGAGGGGCGCCAGCCTGGCGACGAACGCGTCTTTCTCCGCACCCTCGCGCTTCGGCGTGAACAGATACCACGTCGAGAACGAGGGGGAGCCGGCCATGAAGACCAGATGCGTGACGCGCGCGTCGTCGGCAGCCGCCAGCGAGCCCCACATCGCGCCGAAGTCGTGTCCGACGATGGCCACGCGGGCGGGGTCGATCTTCGGCTGAGCGAGCAGCACGTCGAGGGCGCGGCGGACGTTGGCTGCCATCGCCAGGGTGAAGTCGTAGTCGCGGGCCGCGTCACGCGTCTGGAACCAGCCTTCCCGGGCCCATGGTGTATCGATGAGCAGCGAGACGACGCCAGACCCGGCGAGGTCGACAGCTTCCGCCAAGAACTCCGTTCGGTTGGATGTCGGCCGTGGCGGCTCGTACCAGTGCAGGAACAGGATCGCCGGGCGCACGCCGGCTGGCGCAGCGGCGGGCGTCACGAGCGTGGCGCTATTGCGCGAGCCGTCAGGCTGGGCATAAGTGAGCTGGCGGACGCTGACGCTCGCCGGCTCCAGGCGGGTCGCCGCCGGCGCCTGGCCGCCGACCGTCGTGGCCTGCAGCAGCGCCGCGGCTGCCGCCAGCACGTATGCGTGTCGCATGCGCTCATGCTACGCGTTTTCGGGTTCGCTCCGACGGCACGTTCCACTGTCCTGGGACGGATGCTGTGACGCGCGCCGGCGATCCGGTTGCACCTATGTAGAATTTACGATATATAGATTCCTGCCTGATGCGCTACATCACGTTCCCGACCACGCTCGTCCTCCAGGCCATCGCCGACGGCGGCCGCTACGGCTTCGACATCGCCGATCGCACGGGCCTCCAGACCGGCACGGTTTACCCGGCGCTCCGACGCCTCGAGCTGCTCGGGTTCGTCCGATCGAGCTGGGAGAGCGAGAAGATCGCCCGCCGCGAGCAGCGGCCGGCGCGCCGTTACTACGAGATCACCAGGGCTGGCAGCGAGGGGCTGAGCACCGCTCTCAAACGCTTCGAAAACCTCGGTCGTCTCAACTCCCGGACCCGCCATGCGTGATCTGCCGCGCCAGCTCGTCGCGCTCGCGTCGCGCCTCGTCCCTCACACCCGTCGCCGCGAGTTCCGCGCCGAGTGGGAGGCCGAACTGGCGATCGACCCGTCTGCCCGCCGCGCCTTTGGCGCCGTCCCCGACGCCTGGTTTCTCTTCCGTCAACAGTGGAGTCTCGCCATGATCAGCCAGGATCTCCGCTACGCGCTGCGGCTGTTGGTTCGCCGCCCGGTCTACGCCATCACCATCGTGCTGACGCTCGCCATCGGCATTGGTGCGACCACGGCGATGTTCAGCGTCATCCAGACCGTGCTGCTGCGGCCGCTGCCGTTTCGCGATCCGTCGCGGCTGGTGATGGTCTGGGAAAACGATCGCCTCAATCGACGGCCGCGTTACCCGGTTGCCCCGGCCAACTTCGACGACTGGCGGACCCAGGCGCACGGCTTCGAACGGATGGCAGCCTGGCGCGCGTCGCAAGGGCCGGTGGACGTGGGCGGCGAGTCGTTCTATACGACGACAGCCGTGGTGACGACGAATTTCTTCGACACGCTCGGCACGCCGCCGATGCTGGGACGCGGGTTTGCGCGCGGCGACGAGCCGCCAGCCCAACGGGTGCTCGTGATCAGCCATGCGGCCTGGATGACGCACTTCGGCGGCGATCGCAACGTGATCGATCGCGTCGTGCATGTCGGCGACAGCCCGTACCGCATCGTCGGCGTCATGCCTCCGGACTTCGCGTTCCCGGACCGCTCTGTCGACGTGTGGCGGCCGTTGGCCGAGCGACCGGAGCTGATGAGCAATCGCTCGCTGCACATGCTGTCGGTCGTGGCCCGCCTCGACGGCGCGACGACGTTCGAGCGGGCGCGCCAGAATCTCGAGACGGTCGCCGCCGGCGCGCAACGAGCGTATCCCGCCACCAACGACCAGAGGGGCACGACGATGGTCGGCCTGCAGGACGCGATCGTCGGGGACGTCCGGCCGCCGCTCGTCTATCTGGGCGCGGCGGTCGTGCTCGTGCTGCTCATCTGCTGCGTCAACACCGCGAACCTGATGCTGGCGCAAGCCGCGGCGCGGCGGCGCGAGATCGCCGTGCGTGCGGCGCTCGGCGCCGGCCGCGCGCACATCGTGCGGCAGCTGCTGGCGGAAGGCCTCCTGCTGGCGATGGCCGGCGGCACTCTCGGGCTGTCGATCGCGTGGCTGGGCACGGGCGCGATCGCCAGGCTGGCCGTCGACTACGTGCCTCGCATCTCGCGCGTCGGCGTCGATCTGCCCGTGCTCGTATTTGCGGGGGCCCTGTCGATCGTCACCGGACTGCTCTTCACGCTGCTGCCGGCACTTCGGGCGTCGCACACCGACGTGCAGCAGGACCTCCGCGCCGGCGCCCGCGGCGCGACGGCGCACGGACGCCGCCTGCGGAGCGCCCTGGTCGTCGCCGAGCTGACGGCAGCCGTCGTGCTCGTGGCCGGCGGCATGCTGCTCTTCGAAAGCTTCCGCCGCGTGCTGCAGGTCGACCCGGGCTTCGCGGTCGGCCATGTCGTAAGCATCGATCCCAGGCTGCCGCAGGCGCGCTACCAGACCGCCGCGTCGCTGGCGCAGTTCTACGCGGACCTCACGACGCGCGTGACGGCGCTGCCCGGCGTGGAGGCGGCTGGTGCGATCAACAACGTACCCCTGACGGGCGACGGATGGACGTCGTGGCTCACGATCGAGAATCGACCGGTCGCCGGCGAGCCGCCCGAGGTCGGCTACCGGCAGGCGACTCCCGGCTATCTGTCGGTCATGCGCATTCCGCTCCTCAAGGGACGCTGGATTTCAGCGACCGACAGCAGCACGGCGCAGCCGATTGTCGTCGTCAACAAAGCGCTGGCAGATAGGTTCTTCGCGGACGGAAACGCCGTCGGCGCGCGGATCCGGCTCGGGCCGAACCCGAAGGCGGCGTGGCGGACGATCGTCGGGATCATCGGCAACGTCCGCCACAGTGGACCCGAACAGGAAGCGCTGCCGGAGGCCTACAACGCCTTGGCGCAGGACACGACGGAGTCGTCGTTCCTCGTCCGCGGCGATCTCGATCGCGGCGCCCTGGTGTCGGCGATCCGCGCGGCGGTGACCGCCGTCGATCCGACTGTCGCGGTGGACCATGTCCAGTGGCTCGACACATTGATGGACGACCATCTTGCGCCGCGCCGACTGGCGATGGCGCTCGTCGAAGGCTTCGCCGGAGTGGCGCTGGCGCTCGCGCTCCTTGGCATCTACGGGGTCGTCAGCTATGCCGTCACGCAGCGCGTGCCCGAGATCGGCGTGCGCATCGCCCTCGGCGCAGCGCCGGGCGAGATTCTGCGGATGGTCTTACGCGACGGGCTGCGCCTGGCGCTGCCCGGGCTGGCCGCCGGCACCGCCATCGCGATCGTGGTCGCGCGCCTGGCGCGCAGCGCGCTGTTCGGAGTATCGCCGGCGGATCCGTTCTCGTACGCGACGGTCCTCGGCGTCGTGCTTGCCGTGGCGATGCTGGCGAGCTACGTCCCGGCGCGCCGCGCTGCCCGTGTCGATCCGCTGAGGGCGATTCGCGTGGAGTAGCGGTCGTATCGGGTGCCGGCTTCGGCGGGGGAGGCGCGTCTCGACCATAATCGGCAGGTGCAGCGTCCCCTGTCGGTCGTGTTCTCCCTGTTGGCTGCGTGCGGCGGCGGTTCGCGGCAGCCGCCAGCTGAGAAGCCAAACGTTCTGCTCATCACCATCGACACGCTGCGCGCCGATCGGGTTGGGCGCGGGCTGACCGCGAATCTCGATGCACTGGCGGCCCGCGGCACTCGCTATACCCACGCGCGCACGACGGTTCCGTTGACGCTGCCGTCGCACACCGCCATCATGACCGGAACGCTGCCGTCCGAGAACGGCGTCAGGTTAAACGGCGACGTCCTGAAGCTGCGGCCGACGCTCGCGCACGCGTTCCACGCCGCCGGCTACCGGACCGGCGCGTTCGTCGGCGCCTACGTCCTCGATCGCCGCTTCGGCCTGTCGGGCGGCTTCGACACCTACGACGATCGCGTTCCGCGCGGCTCGAGCGGCGAAGCGCGGCTCGAGGCGGAGCGGCGCGGCGATCGGGTGGCCGACGCGGCGCTCGCCTGGCTGGCGCAGTCGTCGACGGCGCCATTCTTTGCGTGGGTCCATTTCTACGACCCGCACGCGCCGTACGATCCGCCGCCGGAGTACCTGGCGCGGGCGCACGGCAACGCCTACGACGGCGAGGTCGCGTTCGCCGACGCCCAGGTCGGGCGGCTGCTCGACTGGCTGCGCACGAGCGGGCGGGCATCCTCGACGGTCGTCGCGGTGGCCGGCGACCATGGCGAAGGGCTCGGCGATCACGGCGAGCTCACCCACGGGATGCTGGCCTATGACTCGACGATCAGGGTCCCACTGACGCTAGCCGCTCCGCCGCCGATCGCCGCGACCCTCCATCTGGCGGTCGGAGGCGTCATCGACACCAATGCCTCGCTCGCCGACCTTGCCGGCACCCTGCTGCAGGCCACCGGCGTGGCGGTCCCGGCCGGAATGCGCAGAGGACCCCTCGGCAACGGCGGAGAGGCCTACGCAGAGACGATCTATCCGCGCAGCGCCGGATGGCACGCGCTCACCTCGCTGGCGTTCGATCAGTGGAAGCTGATCGCGTCGTCAGAGACCGAGCTCTACGACGTCAGCGCCGATCCCGGCGAAGCGCACAACGTCGCCAGCGGCAGGTTCGCCGTCGCCGACGCTGCACGCCGGCGTCTGGCGCAGCTCGGGGCGACACGATCGAACGCCGCGCCGGTGCCGTCCGACTCCGCCGATCGGCTGCGGGCGCTCGGATACGTATCGGGGACCACCGCGCCGATCGACGAATCGGCGCCAAACCCGGCGCACGCCATTGCCGCGTGGAACACGTTCGAGCGGGCGCTGGGGCGTCTCTCGTCGGGCGACGCGCGCGGCGCGCTGCCGGAGCTCACGATGCTGGCGCGCGGCTATCCGGACTCACCGGTCCTGCAGGCGACCTACGCCCGCGCGTTGAAGGAAACGGGCCGCGCCTCGCAGGCGGTCGATCTCTACCGGCGGCTGGTGTCGCGCTGGCCAGGCGACGCCACGATGTATCACGATCTCGCCCTTGCGGCGCAGGCCGCCGGATTGCGGCAAGAGGCGATGCGGGCCGAGCGCGCCGCGCTGGCGCTGCAGCCGGCCAATGCCGATGCCTCGAACGGGCTCGGCCTGCTGCTCGTGCAGGAAGGGGAGAAGGACGAGGCGGTCCGCTCCTTCGAACGGGCGACCGAAGAGGATCCGTCGAACACGGTGTTCTGGACCAATCTCGGAAACGCGCGCCGCGACGCCGACGACGCGACGCGCGCGACCCAGGCCTACACGCACGCGCTCGAGCTCGACCCGCGATCCGCGGACGCGGCCAACGGCATGGGCGTCCTGCTGGTGCAGGCACACCAGACGGCGCAGGCGATCGCCTGGTTCGAGCGCGCCCTGGCGGGCTCGCCGCGCTTCGTCGAGGCGCGGCTGAATCTGGGTATTGCGTATCAGGAAAGCGGCAATCGCGATAAGGCAATCGAGGCATACCAGCGCGTGGTCGGCGACGCGGTGCCAGGTTCGCGTGAGCGCGGCGCCGCGACGCAGCTGCTCGCGGCGCTGACGCGCTAGTGGGCCGTGGCGGTGAGAGGCACACCGCGGGGCGTCCGTGGTCAAGCAAGAAGGGCCGGCTCGCGGATGCGAGTCGGCCCGTGTGAGAGCCGGCGGCCCGAAACCGGCGGCCGGCGGCGGCCGGCGTGAGAACGAGAAGCGGAAGCCGATCTGGCCGACGCGATGTTCCGGGCGCTGCGCGTCCCAGGAGAACGTCCTACCAATGCTGCACGTCACCAACGGCGAAGCGACCCGCGGGCCACTCGAGCAATCGGGCCTCCCAGGCACGGCCATGTCGTGGGACGACGTGCTGCACGAAGGCCCGATCGTGCTGGCGGCAGGCGAGAACTGGTATCGCGTCCGGGCGGCCTATCTCGCGTCGGACAGAGGCATCAGCGAAGATCAGCTGCTGCGCGATTTCCGCGAGCAAGGCGATCGGCTCGCCGCCGCCGCCTCGCACGACGAGGTCGTGTTCTGGTTCGAGCACGATCTGCACGATCAGCTGCTGCTCATCCACCATCTCTGGTGGCTCTCGCGGCCGGAGGCGCCGCGCACGCGCTACTCGATCGTGATCGGCACCGACTACCTGGGCCTGCTCAGGCCGCCGCAGTTTCCGGCGAAGTTCGCGTCCCGGCGTCCGATCACGCCCGAGGACCTCGCGGCGGGTGCGGCCGCCTGGACGACGTTTTGCGGCGACGATCCGCGGCTGTGGGTGCCGTTCGCGCGTGATGCCGGTCCGCTCGTCTTCCTGCCCCGCGCCATGCATCGCCTGCTGGAGGAGCTGCCCGCCGCCTCGAATGGTCTCGCGCGCAGCGAGCGCCAGCTGCTCGAAGTGCTGTCGGAAGGTCCGCGTCCACCCGAGCAGGCGTTCGTCGCCGCCTCGCGTCTCGAAGAGGATATCTGGATGGGCGATTCGACGTTCTGGACGATCGTCACGCGCCTGGCCGCCGGACCGCATCCACTGCTGACGGTCGTCCGCGACGAGCCGACCCGACTGGCGTCCGGTACCGTGACGATCACCGGCGCGGGCCGGCAAGTGCTCGCCGGCCGCGCCGATCACGTGGCGCTCAACGCGCCTTCGCGCGGGATCGGGGGGACGCGGCTGTCGCCGGGGCAGGACTGGCGCTGGACGGGCTCTTCCGTCCAGCGAGCAGCGCCTTGATCTTGGCGCGGCGCGCCACGCCACGCTTGCGGCTGATCGACGATCTGGACTTATCACCGTTGATTGCTGACATACACCGAGTTTATTTGGAAATGTGGAAATGTGGAAATGTGGGGATGTGGGGATGTTATTCGGCGCGGAGCGCCCGGACCGGGTCGACACGCAAGGCGCGTCGGGCGGGGACGTAGCTGGCGCCGAGCGCGACGGCGACGAACAGCAGCGCCGCGCCACCAAACGCGATCGGGTCTAGGGCGCTGACGCCGAACAGCAGGCTGCGCAGGACCTGTGCCGCTGCCGCCCCGGCGGCCAGCCCGAATCCGACGCCGGTCGCGGTCAACACCAGTCCCTGGCGGATGATCATCCGCAGCACGTGGGCGCCGTCGGCGCCGAGCGCCATCCGGATACCGATCTCGCGCGTCCGCCGGCTCACGGCGTACGAGGTCACGCCGTAGATGCCGATCGCCGCCAGCAGCAGGACCACGAGGCCCAGGCTCGCGGCCAGCGCCCCGGCGATCCGCTGTGGCACGAGAAGGATGGCGGTAACCTGGTCGAGCGGCATCGCGTTGGTGACCGGCAGATTCGCGTTCAACTCGCGAACGATCGTCCTGACCTGCGCAATCATCCCGTCGTTGGACGATTTTACCAGCAGCGACAGGCGGGTCACGTAGCGCTGCGCGACGGGCACGTAGACGAATGGCCGCGCCGTCTGTCCGAGCGTGTCGACCTGCGCGTCGGGCGCCACACCGACGACCGTCAGCATCCTCGACGTGTCGTTGGGGCCAAGGTCGCTTTCGAACTGCCGGCCGAGGACGTCGGTCGTGTGCCAGACGCTGCGCGCCATCGTTTCGTTGACGATGATGACGCCGGGGGCGCCAGCGCGATCCAGTGGCGTGAAGTCGCGACCGCTCGTGAGCCGCATGTGCAGCGTCCTGAAGTAGTCCGGCGAGACGGCGTTCCAGTCGGCGGGAAACGATGGCTGGCCGCCGGGCGGCTGCAGCCCGGGCACGCGCAGCGTCCCGAGGCCCATGCGATTACCGCTCAGTGGCAGGTTGGCGGCGAACGCCGCCTGCTCGACGCCGGGCATCGCGCGCACGCGCTCGCGCAGTCGATCCGCAAAGGCGAGCGCCTCGGTCTCCTGATAGCCGCTCAGCGACAGATCCAGCGTCACCACGTCCACGCGCCGCGTGTCGAATCCCGGATCGATGCTGGCGGCATGCCCGAGCGCGCGCACGAACAGCGCGCCGGCAATGACGAGAACCAGCGACACCGTCACCTGCGCGACGATGAACACGCTGCGCAGGCGCAGCCGTTCGGCTCGGTGCTCCGCATCGGCCTTGAGCGCAGACACCAGCTCGGCCTTCGACGTCTGCAGGGCCGGCGCGAGTCCGCACAGGATCGCCGCCGTCAGCGACAGCGCTGCCGCAAACGCCATGACGCGCCAGTCGACGACGAAGTCGATGCCGATCGGCACCGGCAGCGACGGCAGCACCGCCAGAAGCAGCCGCGTCAGCCACCGCGTCAGCAGCAGACCGGCCGCCCCGCCGGCGACAAAGAGCACGAGCGTCTCGGTGATGAGCTGACGCACCAGCCGCGCGCGGCCCGCGCCGATCGCGAGGCGGACGGCGATTTCGCGGCGGCGCGTCGCGGCCCGCGCCAGCAGCATGCCGGCGATGTTGACGCACGCCGCGAGCAGCACCAGTCCGACGATGCCGAGCAGCAGCGCGAGAAATCCGGAGATGAGATCGATCTCCCCCGGAAAGACCGACGTCTTCAGGACGCGGAGATTCTTGCCGTGGTTGGCGTCGGGATAGTCCTTGGCGAGCGCCGCGCCGATCGCGCGCAGCTCGGCGTCGGCCTGGCCCACTGTCACGCCAGGCTTCAGCCGTCCGCCCATGACGAGCCAGACGCACTCCCGGCAGGTGAAGAGCGACGCCGGCATGCGCGGCGCCGCGAGGCTCGACATCGCGAGCGGCAGCCAGGCATCGGCGCGCAGCACCGTCGTCCCCTGAAACTGCGGCGGCGCCACGCCGACGATCGTGACGGGGAAGCCATTGATCGACACGACGCGCCCAACGGCGTCGGCGGCGCCGCCGAAGCGCCGCCGCCACAGCTCGTCGCTGATCACGACGACGTGCGGTCCGCCCGGCCGATCGTCGTTGTCGTTCAACAAGCGGCCGCGGAGTGCGACGGTGCCCAGCGCCTGAAAATAGGTGCCGCTGACCATGAAGCCGAAGATGCGCTCCGCTTCATGCTCGCCGCCGAGGCTCAGGGGCTGCGGCTCGATCCGGTAGGCGTAGACGTCGGCCACGGTCGTGACGCGCTGCCGCACGTCCCGGTAGTTCGGGTGGGACACGGTGTCGAAGCCGTTCCCGTCCTGGGTACGGCCGATGTCGACGAGCCGCGACGGCTCGACGAGGCCGGGCAGCGGCCGCAGCAGCAGCGCGCTGGCGATCGAAAAGATTGTCGTGTTGGCACCGATGCCGATCGCCAGCGAGACGACAGCGGTCATCGTGAAAAGCGGGCTGCGGCCGAGCAGCCGCAAGCCATAGCGGACGTCCTGCGAGAGTTGTTCGAGCATCACTCCGGTTACTACGTAGTCGAGCGTCGAAAGGTTAACGGCCGGTCGCACCTCGCAGCTCGCCCCTGGCGTCATAATCACCGGAATGGCCATCGACCCCGTTTGCGGAATGACGGTCGCCGAATCGTCGCCGCTGCGCGCCGATCACTCGGGCACGACCTATTTCTTCTGCAATCCCGGCTGCCGGGCCAAGTTCGTCGCCGATCCAGCGCAGTACGTCGATCGGTCGCGCCCGCCCGAGACGATGGGCGATCCCGATGCCATCTATACGTGCCCGATGCACCCGGAAGTTCGCCAGCAGGGACCGGGCGCGTGTCCGCTCTGCGGCATGGCGCTCGAGCCCGCGATGGTGACGCTGGAGGACGGGCCCAATCCCGAGCTCGTCGACATGACGCGGCGGCTGTGGATCGCCGTCGGATTCGGTGCGCCGGTGATGCTCTTCGCGATGGCCGAGATGATCGCGCCCGCGGCCGTGCATGCGCGCATCGACCCGCGGCTGGCGAACTGGATCCAGCTAGCCCTGGCCACACCGGTCGTGCTCTGGGCCGGCTGGCCGTTCTTCGTCCGCGCCCGCGAGTCGTTCGTCAATCGCAGTCCGAACATGTTCACGCTGATCGGGGCCGGCGTCGGCGCGGCGTACGCCTACAGCGCGGCCGCGACGATCGTGCCGCGGCTGTTCCCGGACGGCTTCCGCATGCACGGGGTCGTGGCGCCGTACTTCGACACCGCCGTGGTGGTGACGGCGCTGGTGCTGCTCGGCCAGGTGCTCGAGATCCGCGCGCGCAGCCGGACGTCGCTGGCGCTCAAGGGACTCCTCGGCCTCGCGCCGAAAACGGCGCGCAAGGTGATCGGTCTGATGGAGAACGACATCGCGATCGCCGACGTGCAGGTCGGAGACACGCTGCGGGTGCGGCCCGGCGAACGGGTGCCGGTCGACGGGATCGTCGCGAAGGGCAGGACGACGATCGACGAATCGATGCTGACCGGCGAACCGACGCCGGTCGAGAAGGAGCCGGGCGGCCGCGTCACGGGCGGGACGATCAACGGCACCGGCAGCATCGTCATGCGGGCCGAACGGGTCGGGCGCGACACCCTGCTGGCCCAGATCGTCCAGATGGTGGCCGAGGCGCAGCGGACGAGGGCGCCGGTCCAGCGCCTGGCCGATCGTCTGGCGGCCTGGTTCGTGCCGGCGGTGTTCGCGGTGGCGATGGCGGCGTTCGTCGCATGGAGCGTATGGGGACCCGAACCGAGGCTCGCGCATGCGCTCGTCAGCGCGGTCTCGGTCGTCATCATCGCGTGTCCGTGCGCGCTCGGGCTGGCGACGCCGATGGCGATCATGGTCGGCACCGGCCGCGGCGCCTCCGAAGGGGTGCTCGTCCGTCACGCGGAAGCGCTGGAGCGCCTCGAGCGGGTCGACACGATCGTGCTCGACAAGACCGGCACGCTCACCGAAGGGCGGCCGCGCGTGGTCGGGTTCAGCGGCCCCTCGTCACCCGAGGAGATCCTGGCGCTCGCCGCCGCGGTCGAGCAGGCCAGCGAGCATCCGCTGGCGGCGTCGATTCTCGCTGCCGCGCGCGAGAGGGCGCTGAGCTGGACGGCGGCGGAGGCGTTCGAGTCGACACCCGGCCAGGGCGTGCGCGGCCGCGCCGGCGGCCGGGACGTGCTGGTGGGCAGCCGCGGGTTTCTGGCGGAGCACGGTGTCGACCTGCCCGCATCGGCGCCGATGGACGCGCCGCAGGCCGCGGCCCCGACGCTCGTGCACGTCGCGGCGGACGGACGGTTCGCCGGCGCGATCGCGATCGCCGATCCGATCAAGTCGTCGGCGCGCGAGGCGCTCGACGCGCTGCGCGCCGACGGCCTTCGCATCGTCATGCTCACCGGCGACTCGCGCGAGACGGCCGTCGCGGTCGGCCGCGTGCTCGGCATTGCCGAACCGGATGTGTTCGCCGGCGTGCTGCCGGCGCACAAGCGCGACATCATCCGTGACCTGCAGTCGGGCGGCGCGGTCGTCGCGATGGCGGGGGACGGCGTCAACGACGCGCCTGCGCTCGCCGAGGCGGCTGTCGGCATCGCGATGGGCACCGGGACCGACGTGGCGATCGAGAGTGCCGGCATCACGCTCGTCTCCGGCGACGTCCGCGCACTGGTGCGGGCGCGCCGGCTGAGCCGCGACACGATGCGCAACATCCGACAGAACCTGTTCCTGGCGTTTGCCTACAACGCGATCGGGGTGCCGGTGGCGGCGGGCGCGCTGTATCCGTTCGTCGGCCTGCTGGTCAGTCCGATCTGGGCGAGCGCCGCCATGACGTTGAGTTCGGTGTCGGTGATCGGGAATGCGCTGCGTCTCAAACGGCGTTGAGCGGCGCGCCGGAGCGATGTTCGACTACCCGCCAGCCCGTCCGACCAGGTGAGCGGCGGTGCGCTCGCGCAACAACGCGACCAGTTCGGGATCGAGAAAGGCGTAAATGTCGGCGATGTCGAGGCAGACGATCTTGCCGAGAGCGGGATGGGCCGGGAACATAAGCTCGAGCGCGGCGCGCTGGCCGTCGTCCATCGTGAAAATGACCTCGGCCCACTCGAGCATCCGCTCGTTGACGCGGACGAGGGCGTCTTCCCTGGTGCCGGCGGACCGCACCTCGAGGCCGGGATCCTTGGCGAACAGGCGTTCCGCAGTAGCGCTCCGCCGCCGGTTCAGCCGGCACACGAAAAGGACGCGCATCTTTCGGGTAATCTAGCACGCATGCGCCAGCTCAGCCTTCTACCGTTCGGACTAGTCGCCGGCCTTCTGGTGACCGTGCACGCCGGAGCCGGCGGGGATCGCGCTTCGCAACTGCCCGCCGAGCGCCATCTGCGCAACATCCGGCAGCTGACGTTCGGGGGAGAGAACGCGGAGGCCTATTTCTCGCCGGACGGCACACATCTCATCTTCCAGTCGACGCGCGATGGCGCGGAGTGCGACCAGATCTACACGATGCGCATCGACGGCACCGATGTGCACCGCGTCAGCACGGGACAGGGACGGACGACTTGCGGCTATTTCTATCCGGGGGGGAAGGAAATCCTGTTCGCGTCGACCCACCGCGCGGGCGCCGCCTGCCCGCCAAAACCGAGCTACGACAAGGGCTACGTGTGGCCAGTCTACGAGGGGTATGACATCTATCGGGCCAACGCCGACGGCACGAATCTGCGGCCACTGACCACGACGGCCGGCTACGACGCCGAGGCGACGATCGCGCCCGACGGCCTCATCGCGTTCACCAGTGTGCGCGACGGCGACATGGAGATCTATACGATGAACGCCGACGGCACCGGCACGACACGGCTCACGCGCCGGCCGGGCCCCGACGGCGGTCCCTTTTTCTCGTGGGACGGCTCACGCATCGCGTATCGCGGGCGGCCGCTGGCAGCGGGTGCCGAGCTCGACGACTATCTCGCGCTCCTCAAGCAATACCTGTGGCGTCCGACGAAACTGGAAATCTACGTGATGGACCGCGACGGCCGCAACGATCGTCAGCTGACGCGGCTGGGGGCGGCGAGCTTTGCGCCTTCCTGGCATCCCGATGGACGGCGGCTGGTCTTTGCCTCGAACGTCAAGGATCCGAAGCAGCGCGATTTCGATGTCTTTCTGATGAATGTCGACGGGACGGGTCTCGAGCAGGTGACCTTCAACGACACTTTCGACGGTTTTCCGATGTTCTCACCGGACGGCCGTCACCTCGTGTTCGCGTCGGACCGCAACGGCAAGGTGGAAGGGGAGACCAACGTGTTCATCGCGGACTGGGTCGACTAGCTCTCTTCGTCGATGCCGACCTGCCAGTCGGCGAGCGGCTGAGGACCGGGTTGGATATCGGCGATATCGGGATCGACGCCGGCCGGTGAGTCGGGGCGGTCGCCGTCACGCTTGCGTTCTGCGAGGCGTGCCGCCTTGTCGTTGCGTTTGGCAATGCGCGCCTGCTCGCGCTGCCGTTTGTTGGTCGTCGGTCGTGATCGGTGTGCCATCAGAACCTCCTCGCGCCCGCGCCGCAGGTGCTCGATACGTATCGATATAAGACACATCCATGATACTTCAGAAGCTCGCCGTGATGATCGTCGCTGAGGCACTGTTGACGCTGACGCCGCGCGTGCTCCGGGGGTAAGACATGCTCGATGTGGCGATCCGCGTGCTCTTCATCGGCAACAGCCTGACCGCGGCCAACGATCTGCCGTCCACCGTGGCGGCGCTCGGCCGGGCCGCCGGCGTTCGCATCGAGTGCTCGGCGGTGGCGAAGCCGGACTTCAGCCTCGAGGATCACTGGCGGGACGGGGAGGCGCGGCGGACGATCGCGCGCCGCGGCTGGACATTCGTGGTCCTGCAGCAGGGGCCTTCGGCGCTGCCGGAGTCGCGCGTGCTGCTCGACGAGTACGTCCGCCGGTTCGATGCGGAGATCCGTGCCGCCGGCGCGAAGACGGCCGTCTACATGGTGTGGCCGTCGCGCGCGCGCGCCACCGATTTTCCCGCTGTGGAAGCGTCGTACGCTGGAGCCGCCGCCGCGGTCGGCGCGATACTCTTCCCGGTCGGCGAGGCCTGGCAGGAGGCCTGGCGCCGCGATCCGTCGCTCGCCTTGTACGGCCCCGACGGATTCCACCCATCGGCGTCCGGTTCAGCGCTCGCGGCACTCGTGATCGTCGAGACGCTCATCGGCCGTCCGCCGCCGGTGTCGGCGCTGCCCGGGCTCGACGCCCACGCCCGCGCCGTCCTCGCCGCCGCCGCCGACGCGGCGATCCACGCCGTAAGGCACGCGCGGCTGATCCCGCCGTCCTGGGACGAGCGCTGGACCTGATGACGCCAGGTTCTTGACAGCCGCACAGGGCACACCGTGGGTGTCAGGCGGAAAAGATTGGTCGGGGCGGAGGGATTCGAACCCCCGACCCTCTGGTCCCAAACCAGATGCGCTACCAGGCTGCGCTACGCCCCGACTCGCCTCTCATTGTACTGCTCTTTGAAGAGAAGCCGCCCGACCGGACGCAGCATTTGATAGGCTCCGGCTCCATGAAGACGCGCTTCCTCGCCTGTCTGGTCGCCGTGGCCTGTCTTGCACCGCTCTCGGCGCAGAACGGCTACACGCCATCCGCGTCGAACCTCGCCGCGCGCGTGTGGTTTCAGGACGCGCGGTTCGGCATGTTCGTCCACTGGGGCGTCTACAGCGTGCTCGGCGACGGCGAGTGGGTGATGCAGAACAAGAAGATTCCGGTGGCCGACTACGAGAAGCTGCCCGGCGAGTTCAACCCGATCGACTTCGACGCGACCGAATGGGTGTCGCTCGCCAAGCGCGCCGGGATGAAGTACATCACGATCACCAGCAAGCACCATGACGGCTTTGCGATGTTCGACTCGAAAGTGTCCGACTACACCATCGTGGCGCGCACCCCGTACAAGAACGATCCGCTGAAGGCGCTCGCCGAGGAGTGCCGGCGGCAGGGACTGAAGCTCTTTTTCTACTATTCGCAGCTCGACTGGCACAATCCCGACTACTTCCCTCGCGGCAACACCGGACACGACGCCGGCCGGCCGGAATCGGGAAACTGGCCCGCCTACCTCGACTACATGAACGCGCAACTGCGCGAGCTGCTGACCAACTATGGCGACGTGGCGGGCATCTGGTTCGACGGCTGGTGGGACAAGCCGGACGCCGACTGGCAGCTCCAGAAGACGTATTCGCTCATCCACCAGCTCCAGCCGGCGGCGCTAATCGGATCGAATCACCACAAGCGTCCGAATCCTGGCGAAGACTTCCAGATGTTCGAGAAGGATCTGCCCGGAGGGCGCAGCCAGGGCTTCAACGCCGACTCGGAAATCGGGCAGCTTCCGCTCGAGACGTGCGAGACGATGAACGGGGCATGGGGGTTCAACATCACCGATCGCCGCTACAAGTCGACGAAAGATCTGGTGCGGTATCTGGTGCGCGCCGCGGGCGCCAACGCCAACTTCCTGCTGAACGTCGGTCCGATGGCCAACGGCCGCATCCAGCCGGAGTTCGTCAGCCGGCTGCGGGAGATGGGCGAGTGGACCAGCCGCAACGGCGAGTCGATTTTCGGCACGCGCGGCGGTCCGATCGCGCCGCACCCGTGGGGGGTGACGACGCGCAAGGGGAATCGGGTCTATGTGCACGTGCTCGACGCGTCGGACACGTCGCTGCTGCTGCCGCCGATGGCGTCGGCGATCCAGACGGCGCGGCTGCTGAACGGCGGTCAGGCCGTTCCGTTCAAGAGCGGCGAGTTCGGCACGGTGCTGACGCTGCCGGCCACGCTCGACCCTCTTGATACGATCATCGTGCTGGAGGTCGCCGGCCCGCCGGCCAGATGACCGGATTCTGACTCCGCCCGCAGGGCGATCAGGCGGTGGGCCTGCGGAAGCTGATGCCCCTCGCTTCTGGCCCGGCGGCGACTACGATGATGGCGGCGATGAATACCGCCACCATCAGGCCGCCCATCGCGTGCGTGTAGCTGAACGCTTCGCCGAGCCACGACTCGATGAAGGGAATCGACGAGGCGAACATCACGCCGAGCTGGTAGGCAAACCCCGGGAAGAAGCCGCGCGCCGCCGACGGCGACAGCTCGTTGATGTGCGCCGGAATCACGCCCCACGCTCCCTGCACGAAGAACTGCATGAGGAAGACACCGGCGATCATCGCCAGCGGCGTGAAGCCGGCGAGCCACATCGGCAGCACCGCCAGCGCGCAGACGGACGCCGTGATCATCGCCCGCCGCCGGCCGGCGCGATCGGAATAGAACCCGAACGCCAGGCCGCCCAGCACCGCGCCGATCATCGACAGGATCGTGATGTCGGCGATCCGCGCCTTGTCGTAGCCGAAGGTGCCGAGCAGCGTCGGGTACATGTCCTGCGTGCCGTGTGACATGAAGTTCATGACGGTCATCAGCAGCACGAGGTAGAGGAAGCGGCGGCCGTTGCGGAACACGATCTGCCAGTACTCCGCCCAGTCGGTGCGGTGCTCGCGCCACGCGTCGGACTCCTTCACGCGGAGCCGGATGAAGAGCGAGAGCAGCGCCGGCAGTCCCCCCAGAAAGAACATCACCCGCCAGGCGTTGCCCGGATAGTGGATCGCGGCCCACGGATAGATCGTGCGGAACGCCAGCGCCGCGAGCAGATTGCCGATCGCGTAGCCCTCCTGCAGCAGCCCCGAGAGCAGTCCGCGCAGCCGCGGCGAGGCGTGTTCGAGCGCGAGCGAGGCCCCGACACCCCATTCACCGCCCATGCCGATCCCGAACAGCATGCGCAGCGCGATGAACTGCCAGTAGGACTGCGCGAAGCCGCAGAGGACGGAGATGACGGCGTAGAACACCACGTTCAGCATCAGCGGCAGCCGGCGGCCGTAGCGGTCAGCCATCAGGCCGAACACGATGGCGCCAATCGGCCGCATCGCCAGGGTCATGGTGATGGCGAGCGCGATGCGCGGGCGCGCGTCGATCAGCGGGACGCCCGGAAAGAATGCCCGCGCCAGGTCTTCGAGGACGAGCGTCAGGATGAAGAAGTCGAATGCGTCGAGCGTCCATCCGAGGAATCCGGCGAGGACGGCGTTGCGCTGGCTGGCGGCGTCGGACATCCGCCGAGCAGCATACTCGAACTGATCGCCGCATCCGGGCGTGCCGCGGCGGGTCCTAGAAGGTGAACCCGGTGCCGAAATGAAAGCGCGTGCCGTCGCCGTCGAGCGAGTGCGCGACGTCGAAGTTCAGGTGCACGATCGCGATCGTGAGCCAGACGCCGCCGCCGGCATCCGTCAGCTGCCGCTGCTGCGTCAGGTCGGTGCCGTACGGCACGGCGGCGCCCCCTTCGAAGAACAGGTTGGCGCCGAACCGACCGGCGTCGAACGGAGCGGTGAACGGCATCCGCAGCTCGGCCGCCCAGAAGACGCGCGCGTCGCCGGCCAAGGCACCGGCGTCCAGGCCGCGCAGCGCCGTGCCGCCGAGCAGCCACTGGTCGTACGGCGGCAGCGATGCCGAAGCCGTGTCGAGATGGGCGCGGACGGCGATCACGTTCTGCCGGAACAGCCGTTTGTAGCCGCGCGCCTCGTAGGAGTAACGGTCGATGCCGCGGGCGCCGAAGCTCGCGGTGCCGATCGGGTTCAGCCGGTTCCACGACGCGCTGGCGAACACGGCGTCGATCGGGTACGCGGGGTCGCGGCGCGTGTCGACGGTGACGTCCGCCGCCGCCGTCCAGACGCGGTCGGTCGCAACGGCGAAGGTGATGTCCGACCGCGCCAGGCCGCCGCCGAGCGTGAGGGCGTCGAACAGCCGGCGCTCGACGCGGCCGCGCAGGAACGTTCGGCGATCGTCGGCGAGGTAGTGAGGGTTCTCGCGCTGCAGGATGCCGTAGGAGCCGGTGACTCGCGTCAGTGGACCGGCGTCGAACGCGCGATCGACGTCGACCTGGGCGTTGCGGCTGCCGCCCCACGAGAGCGGCACGGTCACGTGCGTCCCCTTGCCGAGTACGTTGACCAGCCCGGTCCGGCCACCGTAGGTCCAGCCATAGCCATCCTCGTAGTCGAGGATCGGGAAGAACATCAGCTTCGAGCGCATCCGCCGCATCGCGCTCGGCGGCTGGCCGGTCGGCGACAGTCCCGGCTTTTCGTGCACGACCAGCAGGAGGGCGACGTCGGTCATCTCGAGCGTGCGATAGCGTTTGCGTGCCTGCACCGCATCGAAGCGGCCGCTCGCGCGGAGCCGCGCCTCGATCGCGTCGAGCCCCGCCTGGTCGAGGCTGTCGCCCAACGAGACCGCGGCAAGCGCGATGACGGCCGCGTCGCTCAGCGTCGCGTTGCCGTGCACGCGGATCTCGCCGATCCGGTCGGCCGCGGCCGGTGCCGCGGTCTCCTGCTTCCCCCCCTCCTGGCCGGCTGCGGCAGGCACGGCCGCCAGCAGCGCCAGCAGCAGCACGCCGCCGATCACTTCGGCACCCGGACCTTCGACGTGACGTCGGCCTTGCGATAGTTGGAGAACTCGCGGCGGTACTCGAACTCGAGCGAGCCCACCGCGGCGGTCAAGCCGGCGTGGATGCGGATGGTCTTCGGCAGCCAGACGCCGTCGAACGGCTGGCCCATTTCCATCTGCGCCTTGAGATCGTCGATCTTGACCAGCCAGCCGGCCGGCAGGAAGTCCATCCAGACGTTGTCGAACGTGTACTTGACGATCTGATGCGTCACGGGATCGACCCACAGCGTGACCTGCGACGTCTTGTCCAGCTTGTAGCCGATCTGCGCGTCGAGCTTCTTTTCGCGCTCGCGCTGCCGGCGCTCGCGCTCCTGCTGGCCGGCGCTCTTGCCGGCGTTGCGCTCAGCCTGTTGCTCCTTGTCGAGTTCGGACGGCCCTTCGTCGAACAGCGTGCGCGGCAGGTAGTCGATCTTCAACACCTCGTGGCCGTCGAGTGCCTCCTTGCCGGCCAGGTAGTAGTTGCCGGGCTCGAAGTGGAAGTCCATGAAGTACGACTCTGAGATGAAGCGCGGCTCGTCAACGGGCGGGACGCCGAGCGCCGGTCCCTTGCCCTCCTGCGCGCGCTGCTCGTCGCGTTTGGTGCGGAAGTCGCGGCGGTTCTGTTCGCTATGGATCCATCGCTGCTCGTAGGCGCGGCGATCCGCCTCGGAAATCGGCACGCCGTCGAACTTGAGCGGACTCCGCACGTGGATGCCGTCCTGGACGAACCACGTGTATTCACGGCGCATGCGGACGAGCGGGACCCGCCCCGGGCCGAGGATGTCGAACACCTCGACTTCGTCGAGGACGTAGTCGCCGAGCGCCTGGCGATCGACATCGCGCCGCTGCAGCGCTTGGGCCATGAAGCGATCAAGATCGGTCAGGACAGGCGGCGAGGCCTGGAGCAGGAAGGCGAACAGGAAAGACATGGGGGAATGTGGAAATGTGGAGATGTGGAAATGTGGAGATTTGGAAATCGAGGGACGCTGATTTACATTCTCACATTTCCACATTTCCACATTTCCACATGCACAAGAATCCCTACGCTGACGATCTCGGAAAAGCCGATCTCCTGGCATCGCTCGCCGCCACACCGAAGAAGATCGAACGGCTGACCTCGAAGTGGACGAAAACCCGCTGGGAGAGGACCTACGCGCCGGGGAAGTGGAGCGCGCGGCGGGTGCTGATCCATCTGGCTCAGACGGAACTGGCCCTGACGACCAGGGTCCGGTTCGCGGCAAGCCAGGACGGCTACGTCGCGCAGCCGTTCAATCAGGACGCCTGGATGCCGCTCGACGACCACGTCGACGGCCCGACGGCGTTAGCGGCGTATCTCGCGTTGAGGCGCCTGAACCTGGCGCTCTTCACCGGACTCACGCCCGCGCAGCGGAAGCGGACGTTCTCGCACCCCGAGTACGGCGAGCTGACGCCGTTCTGGGTGGCCGCACAGCTGGCGGGCCACGACATCCATCACTTGAAGCAGTTGCAGCAGATCAAATGAACGAGGCTAGTGCCCGCTGCGCAGCCAGCGCCGCCCGTGAATCGCGAGATCGATCAAGTCGTCCGCCGACAGGTTCGTGAAGTTGTGGTCCCGGGCGGCGCGGACGAGACCCTCGTCGACGCCGTGGATGCGGAACGCGACGAGCTTTTCGACCGCCAGTCCGCCATAGCCGGCGTCCCGCATCTGCCGGATGTAGTCCGGGGTCACGCCGTGGATCCGCAGCTTGACGAGATCGGAGACCGCGAGGTTCTTGTAGCCGAGGTCGCCCAGCTCCTTGACCATCGCCGGCGTCACTCCGTGGATCCGCATGGTGACGTAGTCCTGCGCGTCGAGGTTCTTGTAGCCGAGATCCGCCCATTGCTTCACGAACTCCGGGGTGACGCCGTGAATGCGGAGCTCGACCAGGCGGTCGACCGACAGGTCCTTGAACCCGAGATCGCGCATGGCCTTGATGTACTCCGGCGTGACGCCGTGAATCTTCATCTTCACCAGCGTGTCGATGTCGGGCGCGGCCGCCCCCTGTTGCCTGACGTCCTGCGCGAAACCGCGCGAGACGTCGTGAATCGCCGACTTCCAGGCGTCTTCGTCGTTCAGACCCCTGTAGCCGAGGGCCGCCATGCCCGACACGTAGTCGCTGCTGACGGAAAAGCGGAAGTCGCCGGCGCCGCGTCCGCGGTTCACCCGGCCGGTGAAGTCGAACGTTCCGGCGTCGCGCCGCACCGTGAAGTGGATCGGCCCGTCGCCGGCCTGGTCGGCGAGCATCGGCACGTCCCGCTCCGGCAGGCTGAGGCCGTTCGTCGAGCGGCTGCCGCGGTCGAGCTGTACGGCGATCCATCGCTCGCTCGAGTCGCGCGTCCATGAGTTGTCGGCATCAGAGGTCCAGGTGCCCTGGATCCCCGCCGGAATGGCGGCGGACTGCAGGCTGCCCGTGACGCACAAGGCAAGAAGAAGTGACTTCATGCCCGCTTAGATGCGGGCGGCGCGTCAGAAGGTTGGAAACGGTCGGGCGGCCGCGTCAATCGCCGAGGTGCGTCAGCCAGGTCGAGAGCTGCCGGAACGCGCGGCCGCGGTGACTGACGGCGGCTTTCTTCTCGCCGTCGACCTCGGCCAGCGTGCAGCCGTAGGGGGGATAGAAGAAGATCGGGTCGTAACCGAAGCCGTCGGTTCCGCGCGGTTCGCGGGCGATCTCTCCCTCGACGGTCCCGGTCGCCTCGAACAGGACCCGCCCTGGTTCGGCGACCGTCACATGCGCGACGAACCGTGCGGGGCTGGTCTCGAGGTGCTTTGCCTCCAGCGCCTGGTAGATGACGGCGAACTTGGTCGGGTAGTGGTGCCCGTGCCAGTAGGCGGAGTGGACACCCGGCGCGCCGCCGAGCGCGTCGATCTCGATTCCTGAGTCGTCTGCGACCGCGGTCAGCCCCGTCCTGTCGGCGTAGTACAGCGCCTTGATGCGCGCGTTCTCGGCGAAGGTCTCTCCGGGCTCGTCGGGCGCCGGCAGGTCGGGGAAGCGCTCCAGCGAGACGAGCTCCACCGGCGCGCCGGCGAGCATGCCGCGAATCTCCCGCAGCTTGCCCGGATTCGTCGTGGCGATGAGCAGCGTGCGCGCTGGCGCGCCGGTCACTTGCCCAGAAACTTTCCGATGATCTCCCGCTGCTTGTCGATCAGCTGTCGAATCCCGTCGTCGGCGAGCCCCATCAGGGCATCGAGCGCGCGGCGATCGAACGGCTGCCCTTCGGCGGTTCCCTGCAGCTCGATGAACTTGCCCTCGCCGGTCTTGACGAAGTTCATGTCGACGTCCGCTTTGGAATCCTCCTCGTAGGCCAGGTCGAGGAGCGCCGTGCCGTCGACGATACCGACGCTCGTGGCGGCGACGTAGTCGACGATCGGGAGGGCCTTGATCATCGCCAGCTCGCGCATGCGCTGCAGCGCCAGCACGAGCGCGACGAACCCGCCGGTGATCGATGCCGTCCGCGTGCCGCCGTCCGCCTGGATGACGTCGCAGTCGATCCAGATGGTGCGCTCGCCGATCTCGTTCAGCCGGACGATCGACCGCAGCGAGCGTCCGATCAGGCGCTGGATTTCCTGCGTCCGTCCGCCGACCTTGCCGGCGCTCGCCTCGCGCTGGGTACGCGTCGAGGTGGCGCGCGGCAGCATGCCGTACTCCGCCGTGACCCAGCCCTTGCCGGAGTTGCGGAGGAACGGCGGGACGCGGTCCTCGATGCTGGCGGTGCAGATCACCCGGGTCCGGCCGACCTCGATGAGCACCGAGCCTTCGGCGTGTGCGAGGAACCCGGGCGTGATCGTGGTCGGGCGGGGATCCGAGGGAGAACGTCCGTCAATGCGTGTCATGCACTGTCCAGTCTAGCCGCAACGGCGGCCCGCTGACAGCTGCGTCAGCGCGGCTTGTCGGATGCGTCAGGCTGCAGGACGCGTTCGAGGCTTTTCGCGAGCGGATGGCGGAGGTCGACGTGGCCAGCCAGCGTGTCGACCTCGCGTCCGTCGATCAGGATCTGCACGCGCTTGATCGCCGGCAGGTTCACGGTCAGCACGTCGATGATCGTGTAGACGGTCAACAGCTCGTCCAGCGAGCCGCCGCTGTGCTTCGAGGCGACCTCGCCGCTCAGATCGACGAACGCGTCTCCCCGCTCGGTGACGAACACGTCGCGCAGCCTCGTCTCGGGTGGAACCGCCGACACGAGCGGCGGCGACGGAGCGAGCTGGGCTTCGACGATGGCGCGCGCCTGGTCGGCGACGTTGGCGGCGAACGGCACCTCGCGCTGGGTCGGACCGAGCATCAGGCCGTCGTCGCTCACGTAGTAGAGCGTCGCGGTGATCTTGCGGACGGCGGCGGCGGGGGCTGGCGCCGCGCCGGCAGTCACGGCGGCGACGGTTGCGGTCCGGCGCGCCGCGTACCAGCGCGGCAGACCGAAGAACAACAGCCACGCCGCCACCCCAGCGAAGACGACGAGCGCCGCGCGCAGCGCCAGGGGCCGGTTCACCGGCTGGCACCCGCGCGATAGCGTACGATTCCCTCGACGACGGCCTGCGCCAGCGCCGCCTGGTGATCGTCGGCGAGCAGTTGCTGCTCCTCCTGCGAGTTGCTCAGGAACCCGAGCTCGATCAGCACCGCCGGCATGTTGGCGCCGACCAGCACCCGGAACGGCCCCTGTTGCAGCGCCTGCGGAGTCATCTTGACGCGCTCCTGCAGGGCACCCTCGATCGCCCGCGCGAACGCAGCCGCCTGGTCGATGTAGCGCGCCTGCGCAAGCTCCCAGGGAATGATCTCGATATCGCGCGTGCCCCCGCCGAGCAGCGGCAGCGCCTCGCGGGGCGCCTGTGCAGCGCGCTGCGCCGCTTCCCCGTAGCCTTCGATCGCCAGGTAGAACACCTCCGCCCCGATCTGGCCTGGCCGCAGCGAGGCGTTGGCGTGCAGGCTGACGAAAAGATCCGCCTTGTTGTTGTTGGCGACCGCGGCGCGCTGGTCGAGGCCGACCGCTTGATCGCTGTCGCGCGTGAGCAGCACGCGCGTGCCGAGACGCGCTTCGAGCGCCGCCTTGACTCGTCGCGCGATCGCCAGGGTCACGGTCTTCTCGAGCGTGCCCTGGACGCCGCGGGCGCCGAGGTCGTCGCCGCCATGGCCGGGGTCGATGACGATCGTCCGCAGGCCCCCCGGGGGCGGCAGGTCGAGGAGCGGCGGCGTCTCCGGCGGCGGCGGAGCCTGACCGGGCGTGACGGTCGGAGCCGCCTCGACCTGCGGCAGCAGATCGATGGCGATTCTGCCTGCGCCGCTGGCGCCCGGTTGATCGGCGGCGCGGAAACTGGCGAAGCGGGGCCCGAGATCGATCGCAATCGTCTGCGCCGTGTCGCCAAGCCGCACCCCCTGCACCATGTCGGTGGTGGTGCTGGCGTGCAGATCCGGCGCGTCGAGGGCGTCAGCGTCGAAGCGGACGACGAGCCGGCTGCCCTCCTGCGCGACAGTGTGCGGCGTCGCCGGCGCGACATCGATCGTGACGCGCGTCTCGGAGCCGAGCGGCTCGACCCGCGCCGCCACCCGCGGCATCCGTACGTCGCCGACCAGCAGCAGCCGCGACGGCTTGCGCAGGTCCATCTTCACCGCCGAGACCGTCGCGAGCACCCGCCCGACGAAGTCGACGGGGACGTACCAGATCTTGCCGTCGCGCACGGGCGCCGACGGCAGCGAGGTCATCCGCCCGCCGATCGAGGCCAGCGGCTGCTGCGTCGAGAGCAGGATCGTCTGCGGGCCGGCGGCGATCGTCAGGCTTGCGGCTGCCGGGTCTTCCCGCACGTTCAGGTTGAACAGCCGCGCAAGGTCGTCGAGCGCGAACATCTCCTGGCCGCTGATCGTGCGTACGGCGAGCGGCCGCTTACCCTCGTGCGTGACGACAGTGTAGGGAAGGGCGGCGGACTGCTGAGCCGGAAGCGCGGCGGAGATGAGACACAGCGCGGCTGCGACCACCGCGACGACGGGTTTCAAGGCGCGTCAATTGTACAGCGAGAGTTGCGCGGCGCGCGGCACCGGAGGCGAATGCAGCACCTCGAGCGGCCGGTGACGGCGGGCGGCCGGTCAGCGCCCGTCGAGCAGATGGAGCAGGTCTGCGCGCTGCTGCTGGACCGCGTCGGCGGCCGGCGGGAGCGGACCGGCGTGGTGCTCGCGGATCCAGCGCTGCTGGGTTGCGTCGATCGCATCGAGCATGGCGGTCGCCTGCGGGACGAACGTGCGGCGGAGATCGCGGCCGATCGCCGGCACCGCCAGGGCGTTCTGGCACGCCTCCGCGCTGCTCGCCAGCGCCGCCGTGTAGTCCCGCCAGACCCGCTCGCGTTCGGGGTGCGCCTGCAGGCGCCGCCGGAAGATGTCCAGCCGTCGATGGGCGTAGTCGAAGGCTTCGGCGATCTGGGCGCGCTGGCCGTGCAGGCGGGCGAGACGATCGTAGCCGCGCGCCAGCGAGGTGAGCGCGAAGTCGTTGGCCGGATCCTGCTTGACCACGTCTTCGCGCAGAGCCACCGCTTCCTCGTACAGCGACTGGGAGCGGACCAGATCGCCGGCGTTTCCCACCAGAGAGCCGATCGAACCCTTGGCAAACGACAGATCGAGCCGCCACAGCGGCGTCGCCGGGTCCTTGCGCACGCGATCCTCGTCGAGCGTCACCGCTTTTTCGTAGAGCGCGACGGCCTCAGGGGCGCGGTCGAGCACCTCCAGGAGCGCCCCGACCTGCTTGTATGAGAGCGACAGGTTTCTGCTCGCGGCGAGGTTGTCGGGGCTGGCGCGCAGGTGTTCGGTGGCCGCTTCGAGACCGCGCTGCTGCGATTCGAGCGCCGCGGCGTAGTCATGGGCCTCGATCTGCGCGTTCGCGATCACGGACCACACCGATTCGCGAATCTGGATCGCCTCGGGCTCCACCCGCTCCGCCGGCGTCAGCGCCTCGACGATGGCGCGGGCGCGCGCCAGATGTGCGGTTGCCATCGCTGGCGTCGTATCGGTCTGTACCAGCACGGCGAACGATTTGGCCAGATATAGGCGGTCGGCGAGCGTCGCTCGCGGGCCGGCCACGAGCGGATCGAGCAGGGTGATGACCTTCAGGAGGCTCGCGCGCGCGCCGGCCTGGTCACCGATGTTGGCCAGACCGTAGGTGCCTTGCACCCCGGCCAGCATGCCGTAACCGCGCGCGACTTCGCGGCGTAGCCCTTCGTCGCTCTGCGCCTGCGGCCACAGCGCGTCGAGGTATGTCGTCGCATGCCGCAGCAGAATCTCATCGGCGGCCGTCGAGCCGGGCAGCTTCACGACCGCGTCGTGCATCTCGCCGAGCATCGCCTGCGCGAAGCCGCGCACCGCGTTGAACTCCTGTTCGGCCTTGACGCGCTGGCGCTCCGCGACGCGCGCTTCCCAGATCGCCGCGGTGACGCCGGTCCCGATGGCGATCGCCGCGGCGCAGGCCGCCACCACCGCCACCCGGTGACGCCCGACGAACTTGCGGACGCGGTAGCTGACCGAATCGGGAGACGCCAGCACCGGCCGGCCATCGAGAAACCGCTGGATGTCCTCGGCGAAGTGCAACGGCGAGGCGTAACGGCGCTCCGGCTCCTTCCGCAGCGCCTTGAGCACGATCATGTCGACGTCGGAGGGGATGCGGGGCGTCTGCGACGACCGCGCGCTCGGGCGGTCCGGCATGACCTCGCACACCGAGCGGATCAGCTGTACGTCCGACTTCGTGGAGTCGCCGTACGGCCCCACGCCGGCCATCAGGCGATAGAGCAGCACGCCGAGCGCGTAGACGTCCGCCGCCACCGTCACCGGACGGCCGCTCAACTGCTCGGGACTTGCGCTCTCCGGCGTCATCACGCGAATCACCGTGTAGTGCGGCAGGGCGGGGTCGGCGTCGAGCAGTTTCGCGATGCCGAAATCGAGCAGCTTCGGCACGCCGCCGCTCGACACCAGGACGTTGGCGGCCTTGATGTCGCGGTGGACGACCAGATGGTGGTGGGCGTACTGCACGGCGTCGCACACGTGCTGAAAGAGCGCGAGCCGCTCCCTGAGAGGCAGCTGCCGGGTGACGCAGTACTCGTCGATCGGTTGCCCTTCGACGAACTCCATCACCACGTACGGCAGGCCGCGTTCGGTAGTGCCGCCGTCGAGCAGGTGGGCGATATTGGGATGATCGAGCGAAGCGAGGATCCGACGTTCCTCCCGGAATCGCTCCAGCAGAAAGCTGTTCGCAAATCCGCCGCGCACGATCTTGATCGCCGCCCGCTGCGTGAACTCCCCGTCGTCGCGTTCGGCGAGGTACACCGTTCCCATGCCGCCGCTGCCCAGCTCGCGGACGATGCGGTAGGCGCCGATCCGGCTGCCGGCGTCGTAGAGACTTGCGACGCCGCCGATCGCGACCGTTTCGAAGTACGGGGCGGCGGCGTCGGTCGAGGCGAGCAGCGACACGACTTCTGCGCGGAGCGCTTCGTCGCCGGCGCACGCCTGCTCGACGAAGGCACCGCGGTCGGCGCCGCTCAGTTCGAGGGCCGTGGCGGCCACGTCCTTGACGCGCAGCCAGAGTTCCGGGGTGACGTTCTGCATCGCGCGGCGCCTTCGTCCCTTACGCGCGGAATCGCACCGATCCGGCTCAGCGCGCTCCCGACGCGCCGGTCAGCTCGCGGTACAGCCAGCCTTTGGCGAGCGCCCACTCGCGTTTCACGGTCGCGGGCGAAGCGCCGACCACTTCCGCCGTCTCCTCGACCGTGAGGCCGCCGAAGAAACGCAGCTCGACGATGCGAGCCTGGGGGGGGTCCAACACTTCCAGCTTCTTCAGCGCCGTATCCAGCGCCAGTGCGTCGACAGCGTCCAGGCTCACCGCCTGGGCCAGGGGGGGCGCATCGTCGACCGACACCGCGACGGCGCCGCCGCCGTGCTTGGGACGCAGTTCGCGGCGGGCGTTGTCGACGAGGACCCGCCGCATCACCGTGGCGGCGATGGCAAAGAAATGCGCCCGGTTCTGCCAGTCGACATCGCGCTGGCCCACCAGTTTGAGGAAGGCCTCGCTGACCAGCGCGGTGGTCTGCAGCGCCCCTCCCCGCCATTCGCGGGCCATGTGCCGCGAGGCGATCAGGTGGAGCTCGTTGTAGACGAGCGGCATTAGACGGTCCAGGGCATCCTGACGGCCGTCCCGCCATTCCTGGAGCAGCCGCGTGACGTCAGTTCCGTCCTGGCCCTCGGGCATGCCTGGTACGGGGTCGAGCATACCCGCTGAGCCGCTTTTCCGGCAAACGCGCGTAACTACGCGAGCTTCACCCGGAAGACGGAGGGACGCAGTGATGTGGAAAGTCACACCGTGGCAGGCCGTGGTCGCGGCCGTACTCATGACCGCCAGCCCCGTGTGGGCCCAGAACAGCGGCGGCGCCCACCAGGACATCAAGGTTCACGGCCACTGGGTGATCGAGATCCGCAATCCGGACGGGTCGCTCGAATCGCGGCACGAGTTCAACAATGCGCTCACCAGCCGCGGCCCAGGCATCCTGTCGCTGATTCTGGGGAAGGCGACCGTGCAGTTCTGGGACATCCAGATCTCCGGTTCACCCGCACCGTGCGTGGACAGTGTCGCCGCGGTCGTGCCGTGCTTCATCGAAGAACCAAACTCCGGGAACCCGGAGAACAGTCAATCCAGCTTGAGCCTTCAGACCTACGTCCCGATCGACGCGGCATCGCAGGAGCCGGCCGGGACCCTGCAGCTGACCGGGCACGTGCTCGTCACCAATCCTGCCGCGACCTCCATAAATTTTGTCTCGACGCGCGCCACGCTGCGCCGCCCCGACAACACCACGTACTTTGCGTCCTTCACCTCGCACACGCTGCCCCAGGTGACCGTGAAACTGAATCAAACCATCAACGTCGTCGTGACCTTCAGCTTCTCGTCCTGAGCAGGACGATTGGCGTCAGGAGTATCTCGTGACCATCACGCGCGCGCTGATCGGCGCGGTGCCGGCGGTGCTTCTCTGCAGCCTGCCGGTGCTCGCGCAAACTTCGCCGGCGAAGGGCCCCAGCGAGGACATCAAGGTTCATGGCCACTGGGTGATCGAGGTCCACAACGGTGACGGCTCGCTCGCGTCGCGCCAGGAATTCGAGAACAGCCTCGCGGCCCATGGGCAGGAGCTGCTCGCTGCGATCCTCGCCAAGGCGACCGTTTCCAACTGGTACATTTATCTCGTCGATACCGTCGGCGGACAGTCTCCCTGCGTCAACGACTTCGGCGTGAACGGCTGCGCGATCAACACGCCGGAACGCGGATCGGGCAAGGATGCCTATCCGAACCTGCAGTTGACGCTGCCGCTCGATGCGGCGACAGGCACCCCGACCGGTACGCTGCAGCTCAGCGGATACGCGGTCGTCAGCAATCCGGCGGCGGTCTCGTATTTCAGCCTCGTCGGGACGGGCATAGACGTCCTGCTGCCGGGCAAGACACCGCAGACGCTCTTCAGCACCCTGTTCACGTCGCACGCAATCGCGCGCGTCGCGGTGACGCCCAACCAGATCATCAACGTGATCGTCACGTTCAGCTTTTCCTAGCGCGAGGAATCCATGGTGCCGGCATCATCGGAGCGGAGTCGCAGGCGTATCCGCGGGGCGGCGGTGACCGCGCTGGCCGGCGCAGTCACGTTCATCGCGCCGCTGGCCGCCGGATCCCGCGTCCAGTCGCGAGCCAACGAGCGGATCGGGAGGCCGCGCCCGGCCGTGGCGTTCGAGGCCAACGCCGGCGAGACGGACCCGCAGGTCCGACTGTTGGCGAGAGCTCCGGGGTACACGATGTTTCTCGGCGAGCATTCGGCGACGCTCGCGCTGAACGGCGTCTCGCATCCGCTGACGCTCGCCTTCGCCGGGGCGAGCGGCTCGGCCACCGTCCGGGGCGACCAGCCGAGGACGGCGACGACCTACTTCGCGCAGCGAGGCACCGGCGAACTGCTGTCGGCGGCGCACTTCGAGCGCGCCAGGTACGACGGGCTGTATCCCGGTATCGCCGCGGTCTTTCATGGTGACCGCGACCGCATCCAGTTCGACTTCGAGGTCGCGCCGGGCGGCGATCCGGCCGCCATCGCGCTGTCATTCGGCGGCGCCGACACCGTCAGTGTGGCTCGCAGCGGAGAGCTCGTCATAGCCATCGACGGAGCGACCGTGCGGCTGAAGCGCCCGTTCATCTATCAGGATGCCGGCGGCGCCCGCCGGCCGGTGCGCGGCGGCTTCGTGCTGCGCGACGGGCAGGTCGGGTTCCACGTCGGCGGCTACGACCGATCGCGGCCGCTCGTCATCGATCCGACCATCGAGTACGCGACCTATCTCGGATCCCCGGGTAACGAACGCATCGTGTCGATTGCCGCCGACGCCGCAGGCGACGCCTACGTGTTCGGCGCGACGACCGACAGGCTCGACTTTCCGACCACGTCGGCCGTGGGGCGCCTGACCGGCGTGCCCGAGTACTGTTTCGTGTCGAAGTTCGATGCCACCGGCAGCAATCTCCTGTACTCAGTCGTCTATCTCGATTCGGCGAGCGTGACCGGCAGTCCGGTGCTCTGCGACGCGATGGCGCTCGCCCCGACGGGACTCGTCCACACGGTCTTTCAGAGCGTCGACGGCACGTTCGTCAAGACGCTGCGCACCCTCGACGACAGCGTCGCGCCCGTCAAGTCGTCGTCGGTGCTGCTGACGGCGCTCGAAGGATTTCGTCCGGTCCAGTCGGTGGCGGCCGACGCCAGCGGCTACATCTACGTCGTCGGCGCGTGCTTCAACGGCCGCGTGCAGACGCCCTCGCCGTATCCCTACCCGGGCGGCTTCCGAACGACGCCGAGCAGCGGCCGCTGCGTGACGCAGGACAATTTCTTCAGCCTCGGGCAGTCCGAGTCGGTGCTCGTGAAATACGACTCCCTCGGACACCTGCAGTACGGGACGTTCCTGACGAATCTGCCCGACGCCGATCCCGCGGCGATGGCGCTCGCGGTAGACGGCAACGGGCACGCATACGTGGGCGGACGCACCACTTCGCGGCTGCTGCCGACGACTTCCTCGGCCTACTCGGCGGCCTGCACGACGGACGCCACCGCCGTCGGCTGCAACGACGCATTCCTGATGGCGATCGACACCACCAACTCGGGCCCCGCGTCGCTCACCTCTGGCAGCTACTTCGGCGGCAGCGGTTTCGACGCAATCGACGGCATCGCCGTGGACGCGCAAGGCCGGGTCACCGTCGTGGGCGAAACGACGAGCCCGGACCTGCCAGGCCCGTCGGGACCGCTCGACGGCAGCGGCGGCGCGTACTTCCTCGCGCGGTTCGATCTCTCGCAGTCGGGTTCGGATCAGCTGCTCGTGAACACGGCCCTCGCGACCGGGCAGGCCTTCCGGGGGATGCCGCCGCGCCTCGCCCTGGCGAGCGACGCGTCGGTGTCGATCGCCGGCATGTGGGCGTCGGCTCCGTTTCCGAGCGTCTCAGGACTCCTCGACGCGACGCCCAGCGCATCGCAGCCGCTGCCATTTCTGACGACCTTCGCTCCCGACCTGTCTTCCATTCTGTTCTCCACGCTGCTCGACGGCACCGCGTCGCGCGATCCGCACGCCGTCTCGCTGACGCCGGACGCCGTCCTCGCGGTCGAGGTCACGAGCAACAGCGATCGAGCGACCGCCGGTGCGTTTCAAACCGCGCCGGCCGGTGGCGACGATTTGCTCCTGATGAAGATCGACGGCGTTCGAGGTGTCAACCATCCGCCGACGCTGCAGGATCTGTCGCCGGTCGAACGCGGCGCCGACAGTCCCGCCGGCGCGACGGTGTACCTGTTCGCCCAGGCCAACGATCCCGACAACGATCCTCTGACGGTCACCTTTACGGGCCCGCTTGGACCGGTTTCGGGGACGCCCGGATCGAGCGGCCTCTACAGCGCTCCCGTGCCTTTCCCGATCGGCGCGTCGACCGTCACGGTGACCGTGTCGGACGGGCGCGGCGGCTCGGCGTCGGCGTCCGCGAATGTCACGGTCGTGGGCGCCGTCACCGCCGGCACCGGGACGGTCGTCGTGCACCCGGCAGTACTCCTCGACCTCGGCGAGCCGCTGCCCGAATTCGCTCCGCCGGCGACGTTGACGATCGAGAACGCCGCAGGCGGCGGCGTCACCACGATGAACATCCGGACGAACATCGGCACGCCAGCCGTCCCCGACGGCCTGCAGATGCCGAGTCCGCCTTACTACTACGAGCTGCACACCACGGTTCCGGGCGCCGGACCCTACACGCTCTGCCTCGACACGACCGGCATGAGTCTTGGCGACCGCGCGTCGCTGCGTCTCTACTTCCACGACGGCACGGCGTGGCACGACATCAGCGGCGCGTCGACCGGCGCGACGTTCTGCGGACAGACGGCGACCCTCGACGGAACGTTCGCGCTGATGACGCAGGCGGCCGCCTGGAACGTGGCGACGACCATCGCCGGTCCGCATGATCCGGGCACAGGCCTGGATCTCGGGCTGTTTGGCGGCACCGCGATCGACACGGCAGGCGGGTCGCTCTACATCACGACGTACGGGGCCCTGAATCGGGTGAATCTCACGACCGGAGCGATTGCGCACGTTGCCGGCGACGACGTGATCGGCACGTTTCAGGTCGATACCGATGGTTCGTTCGGCATTCCGTCGCCGTCCGGCGTGCCGGCGACGAGCGTGCATCTCACCAATCCACACCAGATCGCACTCGACGCGACAGGAAATCTGTACGTCGCCGAGTTCTGTCAGGTGCGCAGGATCGGCACCGACGGGATCATCACCAACATCGCAGGCGACGGATTCTGCCGGACCCGCGGCGACGGCGGACCGGCGACAGCCGCCAGCCTGAACGGATCGGTCGCCCTCGCATTCGATGCGGCGGGCGGCCTGCTGGTGTCGGAGTTCACGGGACGGATCCGGCGGATCGACGCCGCCGGCGTGATCGCATCTGTCGCCGGCAACGGCACCTCGACAATCATTCCAGGGCCGGCGTTGCAGAGCGGGTTCGGCACCGCGGCGAGAATCGCCGTGGCCCCCAATGGCGACGTCTACGTGGCGGCGCAGAGCTCGCAGCTGCTGCGGATCTCGGCCGGCGCCAACCGCACGCTCGACGACAGCAGCCAGATCTCGGTCATCAACACGTGCGCGCTGACGACCTGCGTTCCGCTGCCGTATGGCGGCGACGGCGGCCCGGTAGCGGCCGCGACGTTCCAGACGATCGAGAGCATCGCCGTCGCGGCCAATGGCGATGTCCTCGTCGGCGACAACTCCGATCCGCGCATCAGACGGATCGCCGCCGGCGCCGACCACGTCGTCACCGGGCTCGACGCCGACGAGATCATCACGACGGTCGCCGGTTTCAACCCCACCGCGACGGTTGCGGGGCAGAACGCCGGACAAGGCTACTACCTGCAAGGAGAAGGCTTCGGCCTGTCGGCGGCGGCGGTGCGGGTCATCGACGTGCTGCCCGACGGCACCGGCGGGTTCTTCTTTGTGACTGGGTTGCTGAATGAGGTCCGCCATGTGGGGGCCGTCCAGGCGCCGCAGTCGGCCGACGTACAGCTGTTCGCGTCGGCGCCGACGCGCGTCCCGCTGAACGGCACCGCAGACGCCACACTGATCATCCGTAATCTCGGACCAGACGATGCGGCCGGCACGACCGTGACGATCTCGGTGGATCCGGCGCTCGAAATCGCCGCCGTGGACGATCGTCTGGGCAGCTGCCAGTTCCCGGCGACGCTCCATCCAGCCCAGGTCTCATGCGACGCCGGAACGCTCGCATCGGGAGGCGCCGCGCGGCTGGTCGTGTCGCTCCGCGGCCTCACGGCCGGCGCAACCGCGAGGGCGCGGTTCGACGTCTCGTCGGCGGTCCCCGATCCCGCGATGGCGAACAATCACGCGGAAGGAAGCTTCCAGGTCAATACACCGCCGGTGGCGATCGCCGGTGGCCCGTACTCGGCTCTGGCGACGAGCGCCGACGGCGGCGTCGTCCACGTCGCAGGGATCGGCTCCGACGCCGACAACGATCCGCTGACGTTCACATGGTCCGAAAACGGGGTCACGCTCGCGACCTCCGCCGCGGCCGACATACTGCTCTCCGCGGGTATGCACACTCTGACGTTGACGGTCCGCGATCTGCTCAATCAGACCCAGGACACCGCGACGGCAATCGTGCAGCCGATAACCGACCTCGTCCTCACCGCGGCGCTGGCCAATCCCGACGCCGGCGCGCACGCCGGCGTGCCGCTCGATTTCGCGGTCGAGCTGACCAATCACGGGCCGTTCGCCGCGGCGACAGCGGCGGTGCAGCTCAGCGTCCCGACAGGGCTGCAGTTCAACTCGGCCTCCCCGCAGGGCGCGTGTTCGGTCGCCGCGAACGTACTGACCTGCGCGGTGACCGACTTCCACGTGCGCGGAACGAGCGACTTCACCGTCACACTGACGCCGACCGCGCTCGGTCCGCTGACGGCCGTGTTCACGGCGGCGAGCGCGAACGCGGACCCGAGCCCCGGCAACAACTCGGCATCGGTGACGATCAACCCCGACGTGTTGATTGCCGAGACCATCCACGTGACCGACACGATTACCAACCCTGACGTCGATCTCCAGGAAGCGATCACGGTCACCGATACGGTCGCCGCCACCGTGCCCGACACCATTCCCCCGGTCGTCACGCTGCCAGCCAACATCTCGGTGCACCTGACCGAAGCGGGTGGTGCCCGCGGCGACGTGCCTGACTCGGGCGCTTCGAACCTGATCCACGTGTTCCTGCTCGGCGGTTCGGCAACCGACGATACCGACCCGGCGCCGGCGCGACTGGATCCGACGCTGTCCGACGGCACCGTCGCGACCGACACGACGCTCTTCCCGGTCGGCCTCACCCTCGTCACGTTCCGCTATCGCGACGCGGCGGGCAACATCGGATCCGAGGTGGCGAGCGTGACGGTCGTCAACAGCTTCGGCACCAGCATCACGCGGCCGGGCGTGCTGCTGCCGTTGGTCGACAGCGCCGGCAATGCGACGCCGGTGGCGCTGAGTATCAGCGCGATTCTGCAGGCGGGCCTCGCGACGGCGGACATCGTCCAGGCGTCACGGCCGCTCGGCAGCTACGTCGCGCTCTCGCCGGTCTACGACGTGGTGACGACGGCGCTGATGCCGCCGAGCACCGCGATCGACATCCTGATCGGCGGAACGTTCCCCGCCGATGCCGTCATGCTGCACGACGACGGGACGGGATGGCGGGAGGTGACGATCGCCTGTGCGACGCCCGGCGTCGGTGTGTGCGGCCGGGTCTTCTCGCTGTCGCCGTTCGTGGTCGCGAAGCGGAGCGATACGCAGCCGCCGATCGTCACGGCGCCGCCGGCGATCACCGTTCCGGCCACGACCGCATCGGGCGCGAGTGGCGCCGACTCTCCGGCGCTCGCCGCCTTCCTGGCCGGCGGCAGCGCGACCGACAACCTCGACGCCGCGCCGACACGTCTCGCCCCGCTGGTGAACGGCAATCCGATCGCGGCGTCCACGGTTCTTCCGCTCGGCACGACAACGGTCACCTTCCGGTTCCGGGACGCAGCCGGCAACGTCGGCAGCGCCACTTCCACCGTCACGGTGATCGTGGGCAGGCCTGACGTGGACGTGCGCGTGGCCGGAGAAGGCACCGTCTCCGGCACGCGCAAGTACATCGATCTGATCCTCGTCAATGACGGCGACGGGAACGCCAGGAACGTATTCCTCGATCTGGCGCTGCCGATCCCGCTGAAGGGGCTCGGCATCGTAAGGCTCCTGCAGCCTTCGCTGCCGCTCAAGGTGGGCGATCTCGACGCTGGCGCGTCGACGCGCATCCGCGTGGTCGTCGACGTGCCACCGGCGGTCAAGGAGCTGGCGCTCATCGTGGCGGGGCATTTCCAGAACGTGAAGGGACAGCTCGGGCTGCTCGCCGCAACCCTGAAGATCACGCCGTGAACGCACGGCGTGGGGACGCGTGAGGCGGCGGGAGCGTCAGCCGGCGGATCGGCCGTCGCCGCCGTCGGGTGCCGCCGGCGCCGGCAGATGCCGCAGCTTGTCCTGATTGCGGATCACGTAGAGCGCCCGGATGGCATCGCCGTCGAACTCGAACGCCGCCGTCTGGACCGGTCCGTCGGGCGCGTCGACGATCACCCCGGGGAGCCCGTTGATCGCCGACACCCGCATCCGGAAGTCGTCGCGCCACCCCTTGCGCGCGGCGCCAATCAGGAAACGCGCCGCGCGATCGGCCCCGTCGATCACGTTGAGCGGCGCCGCGGCCTTGCCGCCGCCGTCGGTCACGACCCGCACGTCGCTCGTGAGCAGCCGCATCAGACTGTCGAGATCTCCCGACCGCGTCGCAGCGACGAACGTGGACATGAGCTGCACGTGTTTCGCGTCGACCTCGCCGGCCCGGACCGGGGGCGCGACCGCCCCGCGCGGCCGGACGGCGCGCACGTGCGCACGCGCGCGGGCGGCCAGCTGACGGCACGCCGCCCGGTTCCGCTCCAGCGCGCCGGCGACCTCGTCGAACGAGAAATCGAAGACGTCGTGCAGCAGGAAGGCCGCGCGCTCGAGCGGGGACAGGCGGTCGAGCGTCAACAGCAGCGCGACCGACAGGTCCTCTGCCAATTCGGTGCGGCGGTCGGGCGCGAGCGCCGCCGTGTCGAGCACCGGCTCGGGCAGCCACGGGCCGACGTACTCCTCGCGCCGCGCGCGCGCCGACGTCAGCATATCGAGACAGATGCGGGTGGTGGTGGTCATGAGAAACGCTCGCGGATCCAGCACGCGGTCACGCGCGGCCGCATGCCAGCGCAGGTACGCCTCCTGCACGGCGTCCTCGGCGTCGGCCATCGATCCCAGCATCCGGTAGGCGAGGCCGCGCAGCCGGCGCCGGTCCGGCTCGAAACTCGCGGCGGGATCCGGCGTCGCGCTGGCGCCGGTCACGCTGTGCCGACCGCCGATCCGCGCCGTGCCGCGGCCCGGCCGTGATCCCTTCGGTGATCCCCCGTCTGATCCCCGCTCTGATCCCCCTTCTGAGCCCCTTTCTGATCAAAAACGAGCGGCTCGCCGCCGACCACGACGCGCATACACGCGTGGCCGTGACCGAGCGCGTACTTGACGGTCGGGTAGAGGCGCGCCGCGGTCATCGCGAAGGCGAGGCTGACGAGGGCCCGGCGTCCCCACAGCCGCACGATCGCCTCGCGGTATTCGTCGGCGCGCGGATCGTGCGCGAGCGCGGCGCGCGTGAAGCTCCAGGCGAGCGCCACGTCCGGCGGCATCGCGGCGGCGTTGTCGGTGAGCACCGCCCGCAGCACCGCGGAACTGACGCCGGCGCGCTCCGCCATCTCGACGGCCAGCTGCGTGCACGGGCCGCAGTCTTCGTGGCGCACCGCCGTGAGGCCGGCCGCGCACCACGCGTCGATCGGGACGTCACGCCGGAATCGACCGAGGGCGGCGACGCGGGAGAAGAGCCACGCGGCGCGCGGACTCGCGTCGATCATCTCGTGCATATAGCTGGCGTCGTAGCCCCACGCCCGCTCGAACCTGGCAATGGCGCTGTGCAGTGTCCACTTGATCATCTCAGTGCTCCAGTCTCTCCTGGTGAGACGCGACAGGCCGGAGAAATGTGACATACGGTCAAAGACGTGTATGGTTGTGCTCACTTTTTGGAGGAGGAATGCCGATGTCCGATCTGGATCGTCGCCAACTGTTCGCGCTCTTCCCGGCCCTGGCGATACTGATGGCGGCCAACGAGGCCTCTGCCCAGACGCCGCCGCAGGGGAGACTCACCACTGCCGAGCTCTCGAAATCGCGTGTCGTTCGCTTCAAGGACTTGCCGGCCGTCAAGCTCGACAACGGCGGCATCCAGCGGCGCGTGATGTCGGGAACGCTGCCCACCGGCGAGTTCGTCGAGATCCACGAGACGGTGCTGCCTGCCGGCAAGATGCCGCACCCGCCCCACCATCATCCCAACAGCGAATGGCTCTTTATCCAGTCGGGCTCGCTGGAATACGACGACAACGGCACCATCATCCCCGTCGGTCCGGGCGACATCATCTTCAGCGCCTCGAACCTCACCCACGGCCTGCACAACGTGGGGACGACCGACGCCGCCTACATCGTCTTTTCGGTGAGCAAGCAGTCGGAATAGCGGTCCGGCCGCGACGACGATCAGGCGGCGGGCGACGGCGACATGGGGGAGCGGCCGGTCGCGCAGATCCAGCCCCGGCGGTCTTCGTGGACTGCGACCTCGACAAAGCCCGCCTGCATCAGGGCGGCGCGATGCTCGTCGGCCGTGACGTATCTGCCGCCGAGCAACCGCATGATCGGGCCGAACAACGCCGAGGCCGGCTTTTTCCGCCGGTACACTTCGGCGATGACGACGACCTGGCCGCCGGGCTCGAGCACGCGCCGGACTTCCCGGAGATCCTCACCGAGGTTCGGCCAGTAGTAGTGCGTCTCGACGGCGGTGACGACATCGAAGCTGGCGTCGGGATACGGCAGGCGCGACACCGAGCCTTCGACGATCTCGACGCGCCCGGCGGCGATGGCGGCGGCATTGGTGCGCCGCGCCGCCGCAACGCTCGCCGCGGAATAGTCCACGCCGCAGACGCGGCCGCCACTCGCTTCGGCGAGCTTCTGGATCGTGCGACCGCCGCCGCACCCGACGTCCAGAATCGTCGCGCCGGGCGAGATCGAGACGCGGCCGAGGCCCCAGTCTGTGACGCCAGAGTGGGTGCGGTTCATGACGTCGAGATAGACGCGGCCGATCCACCATCGAGGTCTGCGGCACTGTCCGATGAGGAGCGCCATGGCGGCGCTGCTGGCCGCCAGCTTGATGATCAGGGCGAGCGTCGGCGGGATTGTGACGGTCTCCTCCTGCCCTGAATATACAGAACAGGAGCGGCCGGTCCAACTACCGCCGCGGTGCCGTCGGCGGGACGTTCCCGACCGTCGTACTGACTTCGGCGCTGTCGTTCGTCCCGTCGGGGTCGGATTCGGCGCCGCTGACGAACACCTGCACGCGCTGAGGTCCGGGAGCGTTGACGCGCACGTCGAACGAGATGGTCCAGACGTCGCCTCGCGCCAGTTTCGCGGTGTCGCAGGACGTGTGCCCCTCGTCATACTGCGAGCACCCGTAGCTCTCGCCGGCGGTCGTGATTCTCAGCGGACCAGCGAGCGTCAGACCCGCCGTCAGGATCTGGTCGATCTTCAATGCGGTGGCATCGGCCGGGCCGTTGTTGGCCACCGTCACCGTGTAAGGCACCGTCGCTCCGACGGAACCCTCGGGCCCGGACGCCCGAATCGCGACGGCCAGATCCGCCACGGGCAGCGTCAGGGCGGTCGTGGCGGAACCGGCAAGCGTCCTGCCGACCGCTGCATCGCGGAGCACGGACATTGACATCGCCTGGCTCAGGACGCGGCGGGGGGATCCGGTGCCGTCGGCATTGGACATCCAGATCGTGTTCCCGTCACCGTAGAGGACGTGGCGGTCGTCGAGCCACTCGATCTGATCGTCCATGCTGCGCGGTTCGGCCAGTACCGTGTCCCGCATCGACGCGAGATCGAGCACGTGGAAGCGCCAGTCGGAAGTGACCGTACTCCTGATGCGTGTCTTGAACGCCAGGCGGGTTCCATCCGGAGACAGCGAGGGACACTCGACGTTCTCGCGGAGCGTCTGCATCCGGCGCGCGGCAATGGAGCCTTCCACCAGGTAGGTGTGGCCGCCGCTCCGGAGCGATGCATAGAAGCGATCGCCGTCGGGCGCGAAGGTGACGCCCCAGAAGTTGAAGTCGACGGACTGGAAAGGGCGTCCGTCGCGCCACACCGCAAACGTCTCGAGATTGCCTATCGTGCGCCCGGTCGTCAGGTCCATCAGCGTCGTGGCGGTCGAAAAGGCGGCGTCCGCATACGAATGGCCGATCACGAAGACCGTCGCGGCGCCGACGCGTCCGTCGCGCGAAACACGCACACGGCTCGGGACGCCGCCCAGTGGAATGTCGTAGCGGATCTGGAAATCGGATCCGAAGACGTAAGCGTGGGTGTCGGTGACCCCATAGTCGAGCGCCGTCCGGCCGCCCCCTTCGCCAAGGCAGACGCCGTGTGCGCCGGCGAAGTACACCTGCTCGCACACCAGGCCCGATAGCGCGCGGGGACCGGTCGGCTCCGCGATCGATGCCAGCGCCACTCGGTAGCGGAGACCGTCGCCCGGAACGAGACTGCTGAACAGCACCAGCGAACCCGGCACGGTTGCGAGGGAGTCGCCGGTGCGAGCCTCGACGGCACGACTGCCCGCACGCGAGATTCGCCTCGCCCGCTGTCGATCCAGAACGTTGTGTACGTAGAGGACGCTGACGAGCGCGCAGGCCAGAGCGATGAGGGCGAACAGCGCACGACGGCCGCTCCGGCCGCCAGGCGTCGAGAGCCGGGGCGGCTGAGGCGTTTCGCCAGCGGCAGCGTCAGGATCGTGGCGTGTCGTCAACTGAAGGAGGTCCGGGTTTGCCTCGATTGCAGCAGGAACGTGCTCAGCACGACTGCGACGAGGAATGACGCTGCGGTGATGCCCACGGCGCGATTGAGCCCTCCCCACGTCCACAGCCATCCAAACAGCAGCGAGGCGCCGAAACGGGCCAGGCCCGTGAGCGTGGTCATCGAGGCCATGCCGGTCCCGCGGAGCGCGCTTGGGAGCCGGCTGCCGACCAGCGCCATCAGCACGCCATCCGTTCCGGCATAGTACGCTCCGAAGAGCACCACGAAGCCGGCGATCTCGACACGGCCTCGTGAGGGGAGGAGCAGTGCGGCGTACGCCATCAGGAGCACCGCGTGGCTCCCGAGAAAGACGCGCAGCCGTCCGGCGCGATCGGCAAGCAGGCCGGCTGGCAAAGCCAGCACCATGTAGACCGCCGAGGTGGCCACGTACAACAGGGGAAAGGAGCTCGACGACAAGGCAAAACGGCGCTGCAGCGTGAGGAAGAAGAACGCATCGCTGATGATCGCGACGTTCAGCAGGACGCCGGCAGCGAGCAGCGGGCGGATGCCCGCGAGTTGAAGCGTCTGCATCACGAGGCGCCGCGTCGGACGCTCCCGGCGTCCCGCCGCGGGAGCGTCGGCGCCGACATCCTCGACGAACAGCACCAGGATGGCGAGGCCGACCACCGCCGTGCACGCGCTCACCACGAAGACCGCGTCGTAGGCATCGGGTGCCGCCCACAGCAATCCAAATGCGACCAGCGGTCCGAGCATGGCGCCCGCGGTGTCGAGGGCGCGATGGACGCCGAATGCCGTCGCCAGCCGCTCAGGCGTTGCGCTAAATGAAATCAAGGCATCGCGCGCATCGCTGCGCAGTCCCTTCCCGAGCCGGTCGATCGCCACCACCCAGAGCAGGTTCGTCCAGGATCCTCCGAACACGACGAGGCCGATGCGCGATGCCACCGACAGGGTATAGCCGGTGACCGCGACAGCCTTGTACGATCCCGTGCTGTCTGCGACGCCACCCCCGACGAGCCGGACGAACGACGCGCCGCCCACATAGACACCGCCGATCAGCCCGACGGCCCACGGATCGAGCTTGAGCTTGACGAGGGCATAGAGCGGCAGCACCGAGGCCACCATCTCGGACGAGACATCGGTGAACAGGCTGGTCAGGCCGAGCAGCCACACCCGGCGGCTGACCTGCAGCCGCGAGGGACGGCGCACCATCTCGGTGGCGCCGCGGAGAGCGTCCTCGGAACTGTCGATCTGGTACACGCAGGCAGGCTCCGCGGCGCCGAATCCCTGGCCGTGGGCCAGGGATCACTTCGCGCGTTTCGCGACCAGCTCCTCGGTGGCAAACTCGCCGACCTGCCGCGTGAACTTGATCTCGTCAGCGGAGACGATCGTGCCGGTGTACGTGATCTCGATGTCCATGTCCTGGAACTTCAGCATCTCGACGAAGGTCAGCTTGTTGCCGTCGACCTTGACGTTGCGCAGGACCGATTCCCCATTCTCCGATTTGGCCGTGCCGGTCACCACGTCGCCTTTGGTGGTGAACTCATAGGTGTAGTTCTGCTGGCCGATCTGCGTGTCGAAGCTGGCGGTCCACTTACCGCTGATGTCTGCCCCGAACACGGTCCCGGCCAGAGCGAGCATCGCGACGATCAATACCGAGAGTCGACGAACAGGCATGGGGTGCTCCTCAGTGTGAATCCGTCAGTTCCGGCCGCGATTATCTCTCATCGCCGGCCACGGTTGCACGGCTCGACGATGGCATGGGGCAGCCGCTGATGCGCAAGCGCCACGCCCGTGTGAGGATACGATTGAGCGCATGTCGTCACAGGCCCGCTGGCTTCTGTCCGCGCTCGTGATCTTGCTGGGGTCAACCGGCTGTGGTGGCGGGATGCCGGAAATCAAGCAGCCAGGCGTCTTCATCGAGGCCGACGGCTACCTCGTGGAAATACCGAAACTGGGAACGCTGGGCACGACCTACGGGCCGCGCCTGTACCCGGAACTGCCGGAGTACAGCGTTCCCTCCGTCGCCAGGGTCAGTCCGATCTATCTGAACCTTCCCGAACTGGCCACGGCGCCGCTGAAGGGCCTCGAGTGGCACGGCTATCGGCTCGGCGGGAACGCTTCGCCGGACACCCCGAGTACCGCGACTCCGCAGGACTGGAAAGTCGTGCCGATCGAGAAGGTGCCGACGAACGTCCCGGGCATCTTCAAGGTGCTCGTCACCGCCGCCGACGCTCAGGGGCGGTGGAGGCCCGAATCCACGCACGAATACTTCGGCATTGCGGTGGATGCGGGGTACAAAGCCAGTCCGATCTGGGCGGTGAAAATGAAGGTCAAGTAACCGCGCGAGCGATTTTCGCTGGATCCACGCACCGACGCGGCGGCTCATGACACTGCAGACCTTGCGGATTTCGAGCGGCAGCTTGCGGCGCACTCGATCTGCCGTGTCCACAGTCCTACATGGTCGCGCTCGCTCGCATCGAGACGATCGAGCGCGGACGCATCGCCATCGGCGGCCTCGACGTGCCGATCTCCGACACCTATCGCGACCGGTTCTTCGCGCGCATCGGACATCGCTGACGGCGCGACCCCCCGCTGCGGGGATGCTTCGCGGCTCTGCGCGTCTCGCGTTATGCTGCGAGCCTCGCAGGGTCGGCGCGACATGCCGGCCTGCTCTCGGTCACGTGGAGGGAGATGATGCGGCTGGACACCACCGGGTCGATTGTCGTCGAGGTCGCCGTCGTACTCTGCGGTTCCCTGGCGGGCGCGGTATTGGCCCAGGCGCTTCGGCGTCACCGCCGCGAGACGGGACTCGTGGATCCTCGTCGGATTCCGAGTCTACTTGCCCGGAGTCCTGACCAGCGGGAGGCTCTTCTGCGCGAGAGTCAACGCGAGGCGTTCCGTGGATGGCGCATCGGGATTCCAGCGCTGGCGGTTGCCCTCGCCATGACTCTTGGCGCGACCGCGGCGGTCGTCGCACGTGCCTATTCCCTGCCTCCCGACAGCGCCTGGTTCCGAGCCCTGCTCGCTGGCGCGATTGCCGGTCTCGGCGCGTTCCCAGCGCGCCTTGCAATCACGGCGTACGTAAGGCGTTACGTCGAGCGCCGCATCCGAATAGGAGAACCCCCATCCAACCCGCCGTTGCAGCCGGCGTCACTGCCGGTCAGCAAGCCGTAATGTGATCGGATAGGTTCTTGCCCGGTGGTCAGACTGCTGCGGGCTCGATTCCGTGCGGCACGTCGTGCCGCGGCGCCGCGATCAGCCATCCGAGAATTGCTCCCGCAATGACGTACGGGAACGCGGTTGATACGAGCGTGACGGGATCGCGGAGCAGCAGCCGACCGACAGGTTCCAGCCGCCCTTGCAGGAGCGGGAACGCCAGCATCGGGACTGGGAAGAGGAACGCCCCCACGACTGCAAGCGGCACTCTCGAGCGTGGATCGAAGAGTCGTCGGGACGACACCAGGATCGGCAGATAGACGACGGCGGACACCAGGACAAAGAAGAAGCCCAGAAATACACCCCAACTGACCGAATTCAGGATCCCGAATCCTCCCGTGGAGTGGTGACGCAGGGACCCGACGAGGCTGTAACAGATCGCGAAGGTAGCGGCACTCACGAGGACGTCCAGCATCCTTCCTCGGTGGTTTCGCCCGTCCGGGCTCTCGGGACTCGCGGTGACGATCGCGATCATCACGCTGGCCGGCCGCCGATTTCCGGCACGCGCTGCGACACGGTGTAGATGAGGACTCCGTAGATGCCGATGAGCGCGAGCGCGACCGCGGCAAAACCCTGGACGGGCCGAAGCGACAACCGCCGCGGCGCCAGATAGTCGTCCATCAGATCGTCCATGGCGCGGATCCGCCAGAGCGTCACGGATTTTCGCGCCGCCGCGCCGTCGCCTGGACCAGCATCTGGCGACGTTCACCGCACCAATGACGAGCAGCACGGCGACGGTGGCGTCGCGCCTCTTCGCCCTGGCGGCATGTCTTTTCCTCTACTTGCGCTTCCCTCGGAGCGTTCG